>JAUIHJ010000612.1 GCA_030432015.1 bacterium | reverse complement strand
TCGCGAACTGGCTTGTCTCAGACGACCATCCCTTGACCGCGCGCGTAACGGTCAATCGCTTGTGGCAGATGCTTTTCGGCACGGGCTTGGTAAAGACCGCGGAGGACTTTGGCGTGCAGGGCGAATACCCGTCGCATCCCGAACTGTTGGATTGGTTGGCCGTCGAGTTTCGGGAATCTGGCTGGAACGTCAAGCAGCTGGTTCGCCTGATCGTCAACAGCAATGCGTATCAACAATCGTCGCGTGTGTCCGCGGAGCGGTACGAACAAGACCCTGAGAATCGCCTCGTGTCGCGTGGTGCTCGGTTTCGCATGCCGTCGTGGATGCTGCGTGACCAGGCGTTGGCGGCGAGCGGCTTGCTGGTCGACCAACTGGGCGGGCCTTCGGTCAAGCCATACCAGCCAGCCGGAGTCTGGGGCGAGGCGACGTTTGGCAAGAAGCGATATCAACAGGATCAGGGTGCGGCCCTTTATCGACGAAGTTTATATACGTTTTGGCGACGCATTGTCGGGCCGACGATGTTCTTCGATACCGGATCCCGCCTGGTGTGCGCCGTCAAGCCAACCCGCACGAATTCGCCGCTGCACGCCTTGGCGGTGATGAACGACCCGACCTTCGTGGAAGCGGCCCGCACTCTGGCTGCGCGAGTTCTGCGCCAACGGGACGCCGACGACGAACGGCTGCAGGCCGCGTTTCGCTATGTGTTGTCACGCGATCCCCAGCCGATCGAGTCGCAGACGCTGCTGGCAGGTCTGGCACGCGTCCGCGCGGAATTTACCGCCCAGCCGCGTGCGGCTGCGCAAGTGTTGGCGGTCGGCGAATCCGTGGCGGATGGCAAACTGCCTGCCGTCGAACACGCCGCGTGGACGGCGACCTGCTTGGCCCTTTTGAACCTGGACGAAGCACTGACAAAGGAATGACGGCTCCAACATCGGTTAGTACGCCATGAACCCCATCGATCCCCTGAACCAACGTCAGTTGCATCTCACGCGGCGCGAATTCTTCGGCCGCGCGGCAACCGGCGTTGGCACGGCCGCGTTGGCCAGCCTCTTGGGCCGGGATGGGCTCGCTGCGGATTCCCCGCCGCCCCAAGGCGGATTGCCACACCTGCCACATTTCGCCCCGCGCGCCAAACGTGTCATCTATCTGTTCATGAATGGCGCGCCCACGCACGTCGATCTATTCGACTGGAAGCCAAAGCTACAGGAGTTACACGGCGAGCCTGTACCGGAAGCCTACATCGGCAAGAAACGGTTTAGCACGATGACGGGCGACCCACAGGGCAAGCTGATGCTGGCGCCGGTCGAGCCGTTCGCGCAGCATGGCGAATGCGGTGCGACCGTCAGCGCACTGTTGCCACACATTGCGAGCGTCTCCGACGAACTCTGTTTCGTCAAGTCGATGCACACGGATGCCGTCAACCACGCGCCCGCGATTTCCTTTCTCCTCAGCGGCGGTCAGTTACCAGGGCGCCCCACGCTGGGAGCTTGGCTCTCCTATGGACTGGGCACCGAGAATGAAAACCTGCCGTCGTTCGTCGTGATGACGTCGGTCAGCAAAGGCACATCGTGCGGTCAGATTTTTTACGACTTTTATTGGTCGTCCGGATTTCTCCCGACCCGTTTTCAAGGCGTGAAGTTTCGGGCCGCGGGCGAACCTGTCTTATATCTATCCGATCCTCCGGGCATCAGCCGGAGCATCAAGCGAAGCCTGCTGGACGATATCGCCAAGCTCAATGAAGTCAAGCTTCGCGAATTCGGCGACCCGGAAATCGCGACCCGGATCGCTCAGTACGAGATGGCGTACAAGATGCAGACCAGCGTGCCGGACCTGGCAGATTTTTCCAACGAGACCGCCGAAGTCTTGGAGATGTATGGCCCACAGGTCAACGAGCCCGGGACGTTCGCACATAATTGCCTGATGGCGCGGCGTTTGGTCGAGCGAGGCTCGCGCTTTGTCCAGCTCATGCACGCAGGTTGGGACCAACACAATAGCATCACCACGGAGCTGTATACCCAGTGTAAGGATACCGACCAGCCCAGCGCAGCGCTCGTGAAGGATTTGAAACGACTCGGTCTGCTGGAGGACACGCTGGTCATCTGGGGTGGAGAATTCGGTCGCACGCCGTTCATCCAGGGCGACATCAAGAACCGGGCACGCTGGGGCCGCGATCATCATCCGTACGCGTTTACGGTTTGGATGGCGGGTGGCGGCACGAAAGCAGGATTGACGTATGGTGCCTCCGACGATCTGGGTATTAACGCAGTTGTCGATCCGGTTCACGTCCACGACTTGCAGGCCACCTGGATGGATCTGCTGGGAATCGATCACGAACGACTCACGTTTCGCTTCCAAGGCCGCGACTTTCGCTTGACCGATGTGCACGGTGATGTCGTGCGTGCGCTGCTGGCGTGACGCTTCGTGAAGTCGAAGAAACAACTTCCCCAAGGTCGCTGCCGTCGCCAGTCGGCGGGCTGCTGTGCTTGACGGTCGGGCGACCGAAGCAACTTACGAATTGCCGACGTCATTTGCGAGTCGTCCCGTCATCCGGCTTGCTGCCGTCGTCCATGATCGCCGCGCCGTCCATGATCGCCGCGCCGGCAAGTCGCCCGCTGGTTAAAGCCCACGCGATGTGCAGCCCGTGTCCCCACAGAATCATGCCTCCCAATCCGTTCTGACCGACGGCGTAAAGTCCGCGAATTGGCGTACCGGTGGGATCGAGCACCTGCAATTTCCGATTGACCATCGCGCCTCCTTCGGTCGTCGTGAAATATGCCTTGAGCGGCCCAAGCAACATCCACGGTCCCTCGAGTGGCGTATCGATCGCGGCGCTGCGACCAAACGTGTCGGGACGTCTCGCTAACAAAGTTGCGTTGTAGTCCATCACCGTTTGCACACCTCGTTGGGGATCCAGACCACGTTCGGCTAGCAGACGGGCCAGATCGCGGCCGTACGCCGTGACATCTGGACGCAAGCGACGATAGTCTTGGGCGTAGGCATAGGCGATGTCGGGTGCCGTCGAAATGAAGTGCGGCCAGGCGGAATAGCGGCGGATCAAATTCGCGTCCAAGACCAGATAGGCGACCTTACCCGGTTGGTTCGCAACCGCGATTTCCCGTTCCGGCCATCGCGTTTCGTCGACAAATCGTTCGCCCTGTTGATTGAGGAGAAGCGCCCCATCGTCGAACATGGCCGTTTCCGGGTGTTGCCAGGTGACCAGCAGTCGCTTGATGAAGCGTCGCATTACCCAGGCCGGTAAGCGGCGTGCGAGTTTGCCGATCAGGCGAGCGGAAACACCTCGACTGGGCAACCACTGCTGAAACGGTCGGCGGCTCGAGGGCACGAACCGCAGTTCCGGCCCATAGGTGACATCCATGTTGCGTAATTCGGCCCCCACCGATTCCGCGAGTCGGTGCCCATCGCCGTGGGCGAACGGATTAATTCCCTCGATGCGGCCGTATTGCGCGCCCTTGTGGGTGGCGATCGTGGCGGCGTGATTCGCATAATCGCCAGCCGCCAGGATCACGCCGCGGGTGGCGAGATACTCGCCAGGCCGACCGTCGATCGTCGCCGCGACACCGGTCACGCGATCGCCCTGCCGCAACAGGCGTGTCACGTTTGCCTGGCACACAAGTTGACCGCCCAAGCGCATCAGTTCGATCTGCATCGAGGCGATATAGGCTTTCGCCCCGGGCACGACGTTGTGCATCCTCGGCACGCGGTTGGGAGGTTCGGGATTCGGGCCGACGAAGGAAAGGCCCATCGCCTTCATCCACTCGAACGTTGCGGCGGCTTCGCCCAGGAAGAAACGGCGTAGGGCGCCGTTATTGCGTGCTTCGATGGCTGGCGGCGCAAACTTGCTGGCATCCTCGGCATGATCGGCGGGGTGATCGTCAATGGCTGCGTTGCGTTGCAGGCTGGTCCCGGCCGCGGTCAGCGAGCCGACAGCGATTCCCGTCGTGCCGCCTGGTTGCGACTGTTTCTCGAGCACCAGCACTCGCCCGCCCCGCTCGGCGACGGCGATACCGGCAGCCAGTCCACTGCCGCCGCCGCCCACGACAATCACGTCATAGCCGTCGTTCGGCGGCTCCTGGTTAGGTGTTGTCACAGATTCCTCGTGCGGGAGGCGCAAAAAACAAGGGGCGCACGAGCCATGCTCGACGCCCCTCGTCTTTGTTCGTGAAAGCCGTGCGGTTAGGCCAACTTTACATTCTCGGCGCGTGGTCCTTTGGGGCCGCGGCCCTCTTCGTAGTCAACGCGCTGACCTTCTTGCAGCTCTTCGATGCGCGCCTCGATGAGAGCGGAATGATGGAAGAAAATGTCTCCCCGTTCGCCTTCGATGAATCCAAAACCCTTGTCCCGAACCAACTTCTTGATCGTACCCTGCGGCATTTTGAAACTCCCGTTTCGTTAGTGATAGTGTGTCCAGACGAACCCTCGGTTAGTGTTCGTGCCCGCCAGGACCGTGTGGGTGTCCGTGTTCGATTTCTTCTTCAGTTGCATCACGAATTTCACGAACCTTCACGTCGAAATGCAACGTAACGCCCGCCAACTGATGATTCCCGTCGACCGTGACCTCTTCGTCGTTGACATCAACGACCGTAACAACCAAAAACTCATCATCTTCGGCGTTCACGCGAAATTGCATGCCCACCGCCAAGTCCTCGATATCCGCAAACTCACTTCGAGGAACTTGCTGACGCAGTTCCTCCTCGAATTCGCCATAGCCGTCCGACGGTTCAACGATGACTTGCACCTCGTCGTCGGCAACTTTTCCTTCCAGGGCGGCTTCGAGCCCCTCAATGATCATTCCAGCACCATGCAGGTAGCTCAATGGCTGCCCGGCTTCAGACTGGTCTAAGATCTGTCCGTCGCTATCCTTTAACGTGTAGTCAATGGCAACGACCTTGTCCTTCGCAACTAGCATAACTGGTTTCACCGTCGATTGGATCTGATCGGGCAAGAGAGCAGGCTGCCGGTGCGTCAATGAGAAGAGGGGGTGCCTGTCGACACGCAACCCAGCCGCAAATCGACGATGCCGCAAATTAACCCAGCCACGACATAGCGGGCCATGGTCTACCGGGCGGGCAAGATTGACCCCATCCGACAACTGCTTTTTTTGAATCGATCACTCTGGTTTTAAATTCAAGTAAGTGCCAGAACAACCTTTGAACCGCCGAAAACGCGCGATCCCATCCATGAGTTCCGAGTCCGGTGGGAACCTTAGAAG
>JAUIHJ010000611.1 GCA_030432015.1 bacterium | reverse complement strand
CAATTGAGACGGTCGCCAGGCAAGCGGGGCTTGGTTTCTTACCGTTGCAGGACGAGCAGTACGATTTTGTCGTGCCCCGTTCGCGCGTCGAGCGGCCCGCGGTTGCGGCCTTCCGGGCCCTGCTGAGCGACGTCGACGTGCGGCGTGAACTGACGGAACTCGGCTTCCGCATGGCATAGTTGAACGGTGCGGCAGGCCGAGCGACTCCAGCGGTTGGAGGGCGCCGGTCAGTGCTGCCGGTTCAGGCACGAATCCGATCGATGTGCTGCATCTCACGCTTTTCTGGACCCAGCCGTTCCTTGGCGCCCATGGCGGTCAGCATGGTGTTATAGACGTCGAGTCCTTCCGCACCGACGTCCATGATCTGACCTGTCTTAAAGCGACCGTTGGCACCTGTGATGGCATGGAAGACACCTGACAGTTCGCGCTTCACATCGCTGTGGCGGCCGTCGCCCGATTCGGTCGAGATGGTGATCAGCGAATTCTCCAGGATGCTCTTGCCGTTGGCCTCCTGCGACTCGGCGCCATCCAGCCGTTGCAGGAAATACGCCACTTCCCGCATCTTCATGTGGGCATGGGCCCGTAGCTGGGTGTTCTTTTTCTTCTCACTAAACTTGTGCCACCATTCATGACTGCATCCCTTGTCGCCCGAAGCGTTCTGATCCTTGGCGTCGTCGAAGTGGTACACCAGTCTGCCGTCGTATTGGTAGTCTCCCTTGATCCGCAGGCGTTCGCCGGCCGCGAGGAAGGTCAGCGAACCAAAGCGGACTCGATCCAACTGAATGGCGAATGCGTAGAGATCGGCCATCAAACGCCATTCGGTGGTCAGATCCTCCAGTTTCATATCGATTCCCTGGCCGCCGGGGTCGGCGGGTCCGCCGTGCGCGATCTGCGAACGGGGTGGGAGCGACGGCGCGCCCTTTGGGCTGGCCTTCATCTCATAGGCTCGCTGTTCAAACTCCCGAATCCGGTCCAGATGGTCGGCCACACGGGCCTTGGAAGCCGCACCCAGCGGCGAGTTGTCTCCCGTGTAGAACTTGTATTGGTCCACGACTGAATCGAGCACGCTGCGCCGTAATCGTTGCCGCCGCACGTCCGTTTCGCCGCCCGCCAAACCGATGGTGCCGAACACTCGGTCGAACAGGTCGCGGGGTTTCTCCTGCATCGTCGAAGCAACGGTGCCATCGGAGTTGTAGCTATGCACGTACCGGCTGACCCGGCTGCGACGAAAGAAGGTGCCGCCGATCAGCGTTGGAACCATGCCGGTGGGCAGTCCGTTGGGGTAATGGGCCTTCCGCACGACCTGGTCGATGGAAGGACCGCCGGACTTGGCTTCCCCATCCGGTGGCTCGGCGGTGAACGCACCGGACGCGCCGTCGAAGTGCGCGTTGATGCCGGACTCGTCGCAGCGAATCTGATCGACGTTCCGCATGATGAGCAGTTTGTCGCTGAGCGGTTTCAGCGGTTCGAGCACATCGCGAAACCCTTCGGTCTGCAAGGGGGCGGGAATTCCCAGCCCGAAGAAGACGTTGAAGGCGCGGACCGGAACCGCTGCCTCGGGTGCCGCGGTCGCGGTCGACACCAGCATCTCTTCCAGCAGTGGCAGTCCGATGGTGACACTGCCAATTCCCTTGAGCAGGGTGCGACGATTGATTCGCGGGCCGTTCATCTCTAGTTTCTCCCGAATTGGTCGGATCACTCTTCGGTTCGTGTCGTTTGTACCAAATCGCTCATTACAATGGCGGTGATCAGGCTGGCATAGCTGCCGCCTTCCTGTTGCGAGGCTTTGTGAATCTTTTCGACCGTTCGCGCATCGGCGGCGACCAGCGGCCGGCCCAGGGCGAACTGTGTCAGCTTCCAGGTGATGCTCTGGCGAACGCGATCACTGCCGGCCAACAGGTTCATGAGTTCGGCGGACGTCTTGTACGAAACGGACGTGGCCGATCCGGGAAAGAGAATCTCGCCGTCTTCACGCAACGGATTGCCGTATTGATCCACGTCGTGGTGGGCACCTAGTCCATCGAACTTCTCAAGGCCGAAGGCGAGTGGTTCAAACCGGAGATGGCATCCGCCACACGCCTCGTTTCCTAAGCGGGCTTCCGCGATGCCACGTTGTGTCAGGCCCGGTTTGGACGGGGTTGTCTTCACTTCCACGCACGGTGGCGGATCGTTGACCACGCCCCGGAGCAGGTCGTGAAGCACCAGCAGTCCGCGTGTCACCATCGATGCCTCGTCGCCACCGACGGTCAACACGCTCCCTTGCGTCAACAGGCCACCCCGCGCGGGGATCGCAGAGAGATCCTGACGAATCGGTCTGTCGGCTGGTAGGCTGCTGGACGCAGGCAGCCCGTAATGCCTGGCAAGGCGGGGCGTGACGTGCGTCACCTGGGCGTTGAGCAGATCCGCGAGTGGTCGTTTCTGCTCCCACACGATCTCATGGAAGAAGGCCAGCGTCTCTTCGCGCATGTCGCCGGCCAGCGCGTCGTCCCAGTCAGGGAATTTAGCACGGTTGGGCCGGAGGTTGTCGAGCCGACGTAGATTCAACCAATCGGATGCGAATTGTTGCGACCGGCGGACAGCGCGCGGATCTTTGAGCATGCGCTCCGCCTGTGCGCGCGTACCGCCGAGATCCAGTTCGCCCGCGTCGGCCGCGCGGATCAATTCTTCGTCCGGTGGCCCACCCCAGATGATGTAACTGAGGCGGGAGGCGAGTTCAAATTCACTGACGGGCCACGCGGTTCCATCCCCACGTTGGTTTTCCATTCGATAAATAAAACGAGGCGATTGCAGCATTGCTTCGATGACGTAGCCCACCGCCTGCTCGAAGTCGCCACCCGCACTGGCGACCGTCGTCGAGATGCCGCGATAGACGACAATTTCCTTCTCGTCCAGCGGTCCGCGGAGCAACCACTTCCCCATCTTGTCGATCAACCCCCGCATGCTGTCGTCCGTCAGTTTTCGGCTCTTGGAGAACCTGGCCGCAAACTTCACCGTATCCATACGGCTGACGATGATCTCTGCAAGCTGCGCATAGGCCTCGACATGCTTCAGGCCGACATTCAGATTATATGCGGTGTTGCTGAAGCCATCGGCACGCAGGTCTGGCGGCAGGATGTCACGTGCTTCTCGCGAAATATCGATACCGACCGCGCTCCGCACAGTCTCGATATATTCCGAGACCGTCAATCGATTGACCCAATTCTTGGCGACGCGACTGTCGTGGGCATAAACGGCTGGATCGATCGTATCCAGTGACCAGGTGGCGCCCGCATCAATCCACTCGCGCAGGATCTTTTTGTCTTGCGAAGTCAACGGCTGACGTTCCTTCGGCATTTCGTCCAGCGCGATCGCTTCCCACAGGGGACTCTCGGTTGCTTTGCCCGGCACGATCGCCGCACCGCTTTCTCCGCCCGCCAGCGCCGCGACCTTGTGCGATAGATCCAAACCTCCCTCGTTGGAAGCCGCGTCGTGGCATTCCAGGCAATGCCGGGCCAGCAGTGGGGCGACCTGAGTCTCGAAGTGGAGCGCCTGGGTGTCCTGCTGGGCAAGTTGCACCGTTTCACCACCGGCGCCGGCGCGGAAATTCTGGGCGACTTCTTGCGGCGACAAGTCCCGGTTGAAGATCGCCACCAGATGATACGTGCCGTACCAAAGCCGATCGTTGGAGTGTTCGTTGCCAATGGCCAGACGATACGCTCCATCCCAGTTGGACATGCTGCCGCTAACGTTCTCTTCGACTTGCTGTTTGCCGTTGAGATAGATGCGGGCCAGGCCTCCGCGACTGCGCGTGTAAACGACGTGCGTCAGCTTGGTGGTCAAGCTCCTGGAACGCGAGTTGATCGACGGGATACCGTTGGTGCTGGTCTTGGTGGTACGTAATCGGACGTCGAATTGATCGCCATCCTGCCCCAGCGTGAAATTGCGTTCGGACCCGTTCTTGGAAAGCGTCACAATCCTGGCGGGGCCCGTCTGAGTTGACTGGGCAGGATGGACCCAGGCCTCGATCGTGATCTCGCCCGTCCGCTTGATCGATTCGGCGAGTTTGCGGGCTGGTCCGGTGGATCGAATCATCGTCTGACCGCGGATTTCGAGCGTTCCTGAAGATCGGCGCACGGACTTTAGGTTTTCGATCCGCAAATCGAGGGGCTCGCCAACACCGGATCGATCCTTGACCAGCGGGCCCTTGTCGGAACGAAAGTCATACAGCACCTGCAGGCCGCTCGCCGTTCGAGGCACGGCGACATCTGCTGCGGACGCTGCGGTGGGGCAGACCCCGCGCACGACCAATCCACTCGTCGCCGTCAACAAAACGAGCCAGAATGTGACGGGCCGTTGGATAGCGTTCATAGACCGCACCTCGCATCACAGGAAGCCGTGTGGCCAAAAACCGTGGTCGACCACAGTCGGATTGTAATCATCCGCCGAGCTTCAAGCCATAGAAGCCAGCGCGTCCGGTCGCGGCGGCGGTACCGTGCAAGCGGTGTCATGTTCCAACGGCGGCGCAAGCGGCGCCACGTACGCAGCGACCAGCAGCGAAAAACGTGCCGCGTGAGAATGTGAATGGCATCCTAATCGTTTATGCTGTGGGACAACACGAAGACTGACTTTCTCTCGTCCACTGCTGGAGTCTGAACATGCGTCGCTGTCGAATTGGGTCCGGTTTCCTTGCGTTGTCCCTGGCCCTGATGGGAAGCCTTGTCGGTCAACCCGTGTCGGGCGCGCCTGATGCAGCGGCGGTTCCCGTCCCCCTATCTCCCGAAGAGGCATTGGAGCAGATGCAGCTTAGCGGCGGTTTGCGGCTGGAGTTGGTCGCCAGCGAGCCGGAAGTTGTTGACCCCGTGGCAATCCGGTTCGGTGCCGACGGGCGATTGTGGGTTGTCGAAATGCGTGACTATCCGCACGGACCGGCTGCCGGCGAGCCACCCAAATCACGCATCAAAGTGTTGCGCGACACCGACGGCGACCGGCACTATGAGACCGCCGAAGTGTTTGCTGATGAGTTGTTGTTTGTTACCGGGGTCCAGCCGTGGCGTGACGGTGTGATTGCCACGATGGCCGGGCAGGTCGTTTTTTTGACCGACACCGACAAGGACGGCAAGGCCGATCATCAAGAAGTCTGGTATCAAGGATTCGCGCAAGAGAATACACAGCTACGTGCCAATCACCCTCAGTTCGGTCTGGACAATCACATTTACATTGCGAACGGCTTGCGCGGCGGAACGGTCGTCAATCCTC
>JAUIHJ010000610.1 GCA_030432015.1 bacterium | reverse complement strand
AACGAGCCGGTCCGGATTGTCGCCGAATTGCACTCGGTCGTTTAGACGGTAACCTTGTCACCGCACCGCGGGCACTTGCATTCATTTTCGACGAAACGTTTGGCGCCCGACTCCAGCCCGCACGTTTCGCAAGCGACGATAGCCCATTCGCCACAAAGTGGGCATTTACCAAGCACTTCGTACTTGGCAAATTCGCGTTCACACTTCAGACAGGTATGAAGTGACTTTTTAGCCGTGTATTGGTCGATGGCGGAAATCGCCGTTCGAATGACGGAGATTGCCGTCTGCTGGACGCCTTGCGCCAACGTCTTCAGCGGCACGGTCGAAATGCGGGGCTGAGCCGGCGGGATATATCCCCCGGTTGCCATCGGGCCAGGTGGGGCCGGAGGAGCCTGCCGCTGCTGATACGACTCAATCCGCTTCCGAAGCGGCATGAGACGGCTGGCAGCAACCCATTTGCCTTGGGTCTTTTCTTCGTGCATGACGGGTGAATCCAGCGAAATTCCGCCCCGCTCCGCACAGCTCTTGATCTCATCGTCGCTCAAAATGCCGACAATCTCCCCGTCCGCCCGCTTATACTGCCATCCGCTCATCGTTGAACCACCCACGCGCCACGAAACGACCATTCTCGAGAATATTCACACCATCGCCACAACGTCGCGCCCTGTCAAACTCAAGAAGTGCGATGAATTGCCACCGGCAACTCCGGATTACATCAGTGAAACTTGATGTAATGTGAGGTTCCTGGTATCTATTGAGTGATCTAGGTACCGTCACCGCGGTCATTTCCGGCCTGCGGCACGGGCGAACAACACTCTGCAAGGGAGCGGCTGTGTTCACTTTCTACGACGGTTCTGCCAAACGCGGGCGGCGCGACTTTCTTCGGGTGGGGAGCTTGGCGTTGGGCGGACTGACGCTGCCCGATCTCCTCGCTGCCCGTGCCCTCGCCGCGTCCGAACAGCGCCCGGTAACCGACAAATCGGTGATCTTTCTCTTCATGCATGGCGGCCCCAGCCAGACCGAGACATTTGATCCCAAGATGACCGCACCGGCGGGAGTTCGCAGTGCCACCGGCGAAATTGCCACTCGCCTGCCCGGCATCACATTTGGAAGTACCTTCGAGAAACTCGCCGCACTGGCCGATCAGTTTTCCATTGTGCGGTCCTTTCAAACCGGCAACGGAAATCACGACATCAAGCCCATCGTCTGCAGCGACACGGCCGGTGCAAACATCGGTTCGCTGTACGCCAGAATCGCGGGCACAAACGATCCCCGCACCGGCATGCCGACCAACGCGGCACTCTATCCACGCGCGGTCGATCCTGACACGCAGCCCACGACGATGAACTTTGGAAAATTTGAATCGACCGGACCATTGGGTGCCGCGTACGCACCGTTCGTCCCCGGCGGCGGCGGTGCTCAAGCGAACCTCAAGCTGGCCATTCCGCGCGAACGGCTCGACGATCGACGGACCTTGTTGGCGCAGCTGGACGGCGTCAAGCGGGCCGCCGATCAGGGTGGTCTGGACGGTGTGAGTCGCTTTCAAGAGCAGGCCTTCGAGACCATCGTCGGTGGTGTCGCCGACGCCTTCGACCTGTCGAAAGAGGATCCCCAAACCGTAGCACGTTACGATACCGGACCACTGGTTCGCCCGGACCAGATCAGCCGCAAGTGGAATAACTACAACAACTATGTCGACAACGCCAAAACGCTCGGCAAGCTGCTGCTGATGGCTCGCCGCCTGTGCGAATCAGGCTGCGGTTTCGTTACGATCACGACGAATTTTGTGTGGGACATGCACTCGGATCAAAACAACGCGGGGGTCGAAGAGGGCATGCAATACATGGGCCGACCGTTCGACCACGCGGTTTCCGCTTTCCTGGAGGACGTCGACGCGCGCGGGCTGGGAGAAAAAATCGCCCTCGTTACCTGTGGCGAAATGGGTCGGTCCCCCAAAATCAACGCCCGAGGCGGACGCGATCATTGGGGCAGGTTGGCCCCGTTACTGTTGGCCGGCGGTGGACTTCGCCGAGGTCAGGTTGTGGGCCAGTCGACCAGCGATGCGGGCCAACCGCACACCACACCGGTTACCATTGCGAATCTCATCGCGACCCTGATGCACACGCTCGTGGATGTCGGCCAGACGCGAGTCATGACCGGAATTCCCAACGAAGTCTCCCGCGTGATTACGGGCAGCGAACCGATTCACGCCTTGATGGGCTAGCCGGTCGGTTGCTCCGGAACCTTTCGAAGCGGCACGCCACGGCGTTGTCCAACCCGTTCATGGCCAGGCGATTTCGACGCCCTGCTTCTGAATAAAACGCTGGAAATCGCTCAAGTGGGATCCGGCCGAACGAATGGCATGGGGCGATAGCTTGGTTTCCAAAGCATAGCTGGCCAGACAACCGACCGCCTCGCCAATTCCCCATTCGACCGGATGCAGGCGGTAGCAACCGCTGGTAATGTGCGTGGTACTAATGTTCTTGCAGGCCGGCAGAAGGTTTTGCAAGCGGCGCGGGATGAGCGCCCCCAGTGGAATCTGAAAGGGAAGCGACGCAAAGTCAATGTAATTGTCACCGCCAGAGCTGGGATGCAAGTCGATGCCATAACTGCCCACGCCAACCGAATCCGCGAAAGCGGCCGCTTTCAGGTCGTCGCCTGATGCGCCGGTGATGTGGGCCCGCTGTGCGCTGCCAACATGCTCTTCCAAGATCGTCATCAGCCCCTGGATCCGGCGCGACTCACGGACGTAGGGGTACTTTGCCACACCATTCTCGGTACCGACCAGGTCGCCCCGCAGTCGCAACCCAGGGAAACCTTGGCCTCCGTCGCGACGCGGCGCCTCCGTCTGCAGCCAGTACATCAGCGATAAGCTCAACTGCGTAGCGCGAGCAATATGTGCCTTTTGCTGAGCAGCCGTCACACCGATCAGATTTCCCAGCATGTAATCGTTCTGAGGCCAGTTGATCAGTGACACGTCGCCGTCGTAGGCGCCGGGTTGAAAGTTGCTCCGCGCAATCAGGCGGCGATAGGTCCAGAGATTGATGCCACCTCCCGTCCTGGCGCCCGTGGGATCAAATCCGAGCGTCTTCGGCTGCCCGCTGCGGGGATGCGTGTAGGTGAAATCGAGCAGCCGGCCGGGCCATGGCGGCGACAATGACGGGACAAAATCACGCCAAAAATCGTACTCGGCGGGCCTTTCAATGGTATGGTCCTGGCCCGCCAGATAATCCACCGGAAAGCACATGGTGAAAGCTTGCTGGTTGTCCGCATCGGCCTGCTCTGCCGCGTGGAATTCGCCGGTCTGTGCTCGGGCTTCGGAACCGGTGACAAATTCCGCACCGCTCAGCGGCAGCAGATCGCCCAATTCCGTGGCATCCACAAAATAGTCCGCCGTGAGAACCGACTGGGCTCCCGATTTCAGCGATCGTACGGTCACCGCCTCGACGCGATCCCCTGTCACCTCGGCGGCGAGTACCTGATTTTCCAGGAGCAACGTGAATTGGCCCGCGCTGAGATACGGGGCCAGCCAACCCTCAAGCACCGCTTTGGCCACGCGTGGTTCGTGGCAAAGTCGCGAGACGCTTCCGCTGCCTGGGTTGAGGTGGGCGGTGCCACGGGCTGCGTCGGTCAGGGGATAGTGCTGCCGGTAGAATGCGCGGATTCGGTTCCGCAACGTCCGATACGAGCCGTTCGCGCCGTGCGTCTCGATCCACCGGTGTTCATCCGGCGGGACGGCCTGCGAGGTGAGCTGCCCGCCGATCCAGTCGGTCTCTTCGGTCATCACGACCCGCAGTCCGTTGCGCAGCGCCGCCAGGGCAGCCGAGCATCCGCCGAGGCCCCCGCCGATGATCACAACGTCGGCGGCGTGTTCGCGTATGGCCGCGTGGGCGGGGGCGCCGGCGAGTGACAACCAGGGGACTCCCAGTCCCGCCGTCGCAACGACCCCACGATGAAACCGACGCCGATTCATCTGCCAGTTGGGCAACGGTTGATTCACGCCGGCTCCACCAAGACTTTGATTCACGTCAAACCGGCCAGCCGTATGTCTGCCGCATGGCAGCGCCGACCGTTTCGGTCACATCGGAAAGACGGATCGGCTTGGCCAATTGAGAAAACACGCGGGCCTGCCGGGCCTCCTCGGCAAGCCGCTCGTCAATCGCCGCAGAAATCAAGATACAGGGCATCGCGGCATGCGTCAGCTTCACCTGGCGGATCATTTCGAGTCCGTTCATGCGGGGCATATGCATATCGATCAGCACCAAATGGACCCGCTCGTGCTGGACGATATCAAGTGCCTCCTGACCATCCCGTGCCAGCAGCGTCTCGAATCCTCGCGGTTCAAAGATCGATCCGAGCATCTCGCGAACATCACGATCGTCGTCGGTGATCAGCATGCGTGGTGAATTCGTGATCACGAAAGCTCACTCAACGTGTCATGGCGACGAACTGCCGCATCCATTCAGGGGGGAATGACAACCCGGGCGTGCAACGCGCCACAGGAGTCACAGCCTTCTTTTATCAAATCATAGGTTCCTACTATAGTCAATTCTGTCATTTCTTGGGCTGCGCGGATGAATTTCGACAATTGCAGCCGGCATCGTGTCCGCGTGGCCGGTGCGGCGAGGTGCTGCGGTTGTCAGCGCGCGAAGCGCTGCAGGCAAGTCGATCGGTACGGAGACTTGCCTGCGGAGGGTTCGGTTGGTTGCCTTGATTTTTCGCTTGATGCGGGCTGGCTGATTCAGGCCGCGTTCGGACCGCGTCGTTGGGGTGCACCGGTTGCTGGAAAGACTGCGTGCGGTCGACCGGACTTGGCCTTTGATGCGGCGGCTGCAATCGTCGACTGGTCCGCTTGTCAGGTTGGGCAACAACTTTATACTAGTGCGGGTGGAGACGGATGACGCGTCAAAACGAGTTTGTGCGTCATCCCCTCAAAGACCTTCGCGTTGCAGGAAAGAAGGACACCGTGGAAAAAGCGCCCGCCTCGTTTCTCGCCCGCCACGAGTTTCTCATCAGACGCCTCCATTCGCTCAGCGGCTTAGTTCCCGTCGGTGCGTATATGGTGGTTCATCTGCTGACCAACGCCAGCGTGTTGAATTCTTCCGCGACCTTCCAGCGGGCTGTCTACCAGATTCACAGTCTGGGAAATTTGCTGCCGTTGGTGGAGTGGACGTTTATCTTCATCCCGCTGCTGTTTCATGCCGTCATTGGCGTTGTCATCATTCGGGGTGGATTACCGAATACCGGA
>JAUIHJ010000609.1 GCA_030432015.1 bacterium | reverse complement strand
CGGGTCCTCGCCCGGCCAGGAGGAATGCACGGGTCGATTGACTGCTCCACTGACGGAGTGGTTCATTAAAACGCCAGCCACGTGTGGCCGAATGGGCGTCGTTGTACTCCGTGACCGCCCACGTCAGGGCAATCAGCGATGGGACCAACCAAGCTTCACCGAGCGTTGTGCCGAACTGCACATCGGGAGAATCGTCTCGCACATTCTGGAGGTACCAATTGCGAAAATTTTCGTCCCCTTTCGTATTCGCCAAGATCGCTCCACCACCGAGGACCAGTCCCAGCTTCGCCAGCGACTGCGGCGCGTAAAAGTTGAGCGTGTCCTCGTATAGATCACCGGTAAACTTCCACATCGGAGCGTAGTAGTAACGGTCGAGTTGGAGTTCGTGGACCGGTTCAACGTGCCGCTGGTGAATCTTCCCGGTAAACAGGTTGGCCATTCGCCAGGACCGCATCCGCGCGGGTTCCCGATCGACCATCGCTGACCCGTTGAGTTCGCCACCTAGCAACTCCGGGATCAACGGACGGTCGACGTTGACACCTTCTGGCAAAACTTCAATCTGGAGCGGCGCCGTATCGGCGGGATAGGCGGCGAGTTGGCCGCAATCCTGGCACACATAATCAGCCGCTTCGATCCGGGAGACCGGGCGATCTTGCGGGCGGGCGGCACACGTCGCACACGTCGCGACCGAAACGTCCCTCGCGAATGCCGCGCCGTGACACACCATCGCCATCAGACCGAGCCAGACCCCTGCGCACGCCAGGCGCCGGCGACAACGCCCTTTCTGAACGCGTGTGCGCATACGGACTACCGCAGGTAGGAACTCAGGCTAGTAAACGACTTCGGGCGCCGCGGCGACGTGGCCTGCGCCTGGTGATGGATGATCTTCTTGGACCCCGCACCAGACACGCCGGGCGGTGCAATGTGCGGCTGTTCACTGGCGACTCCTACCGATCCGGGCGGGCAGGCAACCGGCGCGCCGGAGCAACGCGGGCAGCGTTCGCCAGAAGATGGGAACAACGTCCTGTGAATCTCAGCTTGAAGCGGCACGCTGGGGACAAAAATCCGGTCACCCGGCATCACCTGATAATTCGTGCTAGCGTCCCCTAATTCGACGATATGCCGATAGCAAATCGGAAGCACCGATCGGCAACTGCTGGGCGCAGTGGGGCGACTAAAAATAATGCTGTGGCGATCCGCGTTGTCCGTCAGCCCGCCGGCCGCGAGGATCGCATCCAACACGGTCTCACGTCCAACCACCGGATACGCCGCGGGCGAATTGACTTCGCCGATCACGTAATAGACCTGGCTCTCCGGTTCGGTCAAACGCACTTGAACCGCTTCCGCCTGGCCCTCTTTGGCGGCAACCTTTCCTTCGACCGCGATGCGTATCTCATCAAGGCTCATGCCGGTGACCACGATCCGCCCATACTGCCCCAAGTCGATCTTCCCGTCCGGTTGCACTTTTTGATCGGCGGGCAGCCGGACCGACGAGTTAAAATCGACCGGCTCGACCAGCACGACGTCACCCGGCGCCACCCGATAATCGGGCAGGACCTGCTTCTCCAATTCACGAGGCAACGCGGCGGCATAGGGAGCTGCAGCGACGATTTCGCGCGTCGTCTTCATCAACTTGTGAGGACGCGGCGCGAGCAACGACGAACAACCAGGCACGGTTGCTAGCAATGCTGCGCAAATGATGGCGCGAAGGGTCCGATGCAACATGTATTTTCGACCTACGTGATCCGTCGACGGAATCGTCGACCGAGGAGACGCGAGCTTATCCCAGAAAATGCCCGCCGGTGTCAAGGCTCGCTCAGCGAAGTAACTGCCCGCTCGCTTCGTCCAAGAAGAATAAAACGACCTCCTGCTGCAGGAATTCGCTGGCGCGGGCGCGGATGGTCGGGTTGCGAGCCGTCCCGCCGACATGGAAATACAACAGGCGTCGCTGCAAGAAGTCGTTGGCCCGAATTAACAGTCCGATCCCCACCGGATCAAGATACCGCAAGGGGGATCGAACGAGTTGACCGAGGAGCGTCGTCGCCTCGAATTCACCCGTATGGGCAGTCACGTCGAGTTCAACTCGCCCGGTCAACCAAACCCGCCCCTGGACCTCCATCTGAATTTCTGAATTGGCCAGAAACATCTCATCGACATGGATGACTCCCCCCTTGGCCAATCGTCCTCGCGATTCCGACTTGTCAAACCGGCCGGTTAACGAGCCCCCGCCGAGCGCCGATGCCAAGTCGTCGAAGACGGGGAGCAGCATGACCCGAGCCTGGACCAGTTTCACTTGGTAGCTCCCGGTCAGATCGCCAATTTTTCGAACGTTGCGGCCGGCAAAATTGAAGTTACCCGTAAGGTCGCCATCAATCATCGAATTCGTGCCGGGTACGCCCTTGAGAAGCGTGCGGAGTTCCACCGCGTGAACACGGCCAGCGCATTTGACGGTCAGCTGGTCACCAAGGGTCAATTCGAGATTGGCCGTAACGCGTCCTCCACCCACGTAAGCCGATGCCTCGCGGGTACTCAAATGAAAACGATCAGTTTCGGGCGAAAACGTCCAATTCAGCGGTACCATCACGCGTTGCAAGGGAATCCCGGCCACGGCCGAGCGCGACATCTGCACGCGGGCTGACCCGTACCAGCGTCGCCCCATACGACCCTCCACAAGAACGTTCAGGTCGCCGTCCGCGACGCCTTCCCATTCCGGCCACAAGGCAAGGATCCGCCGTGCTCGAACGCGATCAAGGACCAGTCGAAATGAGCCGCTGCGTGTCGCTGCCAAGGGAATTGTCATCTCGCCGCGCGCAGTCCCTTCATGAAGTCGCGCCGCAACGTTCCGTACCACCAGCACATCCTTCGACAGCGTGATCCGAGCTTGGATCGATCGGGCGACATCGATGCGGTTCCAACGTAAATCACGGATCGACGCCGTACCATCACCGGACGTCGTCCATTCAGGGCCGCGGACGGCCACCGTCATGTCGACGTCGACGCGACCCTGCACATGACCCAGTTCGCGATGCGTGGCCAACGGACCGAGCGCCGCCAACTCGATTCCCTCCGCGACGATCCGCCCATCAAACTGCACACCCCCGTCCCCCGCGTCCCACCGACCACTTCCGTCCAATGCCAGTTGACTGCCCAAAGCACTCCCCCGCATCCGAAGTTTCACGGCGCCCGCGTCATAGGTCGCCGTGCCCATTAACTCCGATACTTCGAACGACTCGGCGTCCAGGCGAGGCCCGCTGAATTCAATTCGAGCAGCCAGGTTGCTCGGCTCCGACTTCGGCAGCGTGAGGGAAAAGACTCCTGAAACAGGTCCTGACAGCGTGACACCGTCGTGGGGCAACTTGAGCAGCGATTCACTCGCGAGTTCCGTAAACGTACCGGACGATTCGATCGGCGCCGCACCCAACGGAATCGCCACGGTTGCTGACAGAGTTCCTCCCCACGCGTCAACGTCGAGCTTGCTGATCTGCAACCGTTCGGCGTCGAGTTCCCACTGCATTTCACCTCGCTCGACCCGCCACGGATCAAAGACCAGCGAGTCGAACTTTGCGTCTCCATCCGCTTGCCAATGCCAGGGCTCCAGCGTTCCCGACAGATGTGCGTCAATCGCGGCCTGCCCCTGCAGTTTCGCGAACCTGGTGGCATGTGGGAACTCCTGCAGTCCGCGAGCGACGTCCAAGTCGCTGGCCGTCAATTGGGCCTCAAACGTGTGTGGCGGGTGTAAGTCGAGTGCTGCGTGTCCTTCGAATTCCGCGCCCTTTCGTGCCGCCCGCAACGCCTCCAGGCGAAGCACCCCGCGGGCCAATTGAAACGAAGCACGCGCGCTCTCCAGCAATTGCCCTGCCAACTCGATGTTGTCCGAACGGGCGTCGCCGCGGGCACTCCAGGTGTCAAGTTCGGCAAGTTCGCGCCACGAGCCCCTCAACGTGACGTTGGCGTCAACCGTTCCGTCAATCGCTGTCGACGACGTCGCAGCAGCCTTCGCAAGTTGGGCCAGGGAGAGCGTCTCAACAGTCAACTCCGCTGTCAACGCGCCGCTTTCCATCTCCGCGCTGATGTGCCCCTGCGCCGTGCCACCCGCAATCACGAAGGTCGCTTGTTCCAGTGAGACCTTGCCGGCTTCGATCCGCAAGTTCGCCTGCACATCATTGACGGACTGTTGGCGAATCGTAATCTGTTCCGTGCTGAGCCGCCCCTCGCCTCGATACTCCCCAGGGTTGCCTAACGCCTGCAAGGGAACGGTCAATGTTAGCGCGGCGGTCAGTTTCCCACGAGGAACATCGGGCAGCGCCAATGCCGTGCGATCCAGGCTGGCTAGAAATTCCCCAACGTCCAGCGCGGTCACCCCCAGGCTGACTTTGGCGGTGCCAACGCGTTCCTCACTCAACTTCTGCTCCGCCAGCGTCAATTCGACTTGGATCGGATCGATTCCCAGTCCGGCCACTTCCACGTCCTCGATCCGACCGCGCGTTGCGCCTGCGACAACAACTTCGCGATCGACGATCTTGAGCTGCAACGTCAGGTCCGCTGAGAGACGCCCTTGAAGCAGTGGCGGGACATGCCAGGCCTCCGGCAGTTCGGCCAGATTGACCCGCTCGACATCGCCGCTGATGCTGCCGGCTTCGTCCACCAGGTTGAACTCTCCAGCAAGTCTTGCTCGACCTCCCGCAATGTCGCCCGTCAGGGTCGTCATCCGCACGACCTGGTCTTGGAGCGAGAAACTCGCTGTGCCGTTTGTCAGCTGCCATTCGCGAGTAAGCGCGGTGGCCCGTAGCGAGGTCAACGTCGCTTCGGCGCGCGAAACGAATCGGTTCGCTTTCGTGGGATCGAGCTGTACGCTGATCGACGCCGCACCGGCAACTTGTTCGATGCTTGCGATCGAGGCGGGAACGCCTGGCAATTGGGAAAGGTCGCGTCCCGCTGCCCGAAACTCTGTCGTCGCGAGTTTCAGTTGGGTTACCTCGCTGTGCGTCATTTCTAACGTCCATGCGCTACCGAGGGCAGCGCCGATCGTGGCCGTGGCCTCGATGCCGTTCAGATTGGCTTGAAGCCGCCCGTCGATCTCATTTGCGACCAATGGCGGCGAACCGGCGCGCTCAACCACCAGCGAGGTGTCGTCGAAACGGACGGATTCACACGGTAATGGCTCGTCCGCCGGCAACGAAGGAAGCTGTGTTATGAGGTTGCCGGCTGCGTCGAATCGAAGGGTTAGTCTGCCGCGACGAACAATCATGTTTTGT
>JAUIHJ010000608.1 GCA_030432015.1 bacterium | reverse complement strand
ACTGCGTGACCGTGTGTTTCCGACCAGCGATGAAAAGTACGCAGCCATTGTCGAAGAGGTGCGCGAGATGCACGAACTGCGGCGACCGGTGCTGATCGGCACACGTTCGATTGACAAGTCGGAAATAATCTCGCGGAAGCTCCACGAGCTCGGGCTGCCGCACGAGGTCCTCAATGCCAATGAAGTGGAACGCGAGGCGGAGATCGTCTCGCACGCTGGCGAGGAGGGGAAAATCACGGTGGCGACCAATATGGCCGGACGCGGCACCGACGTGAAACTGGGCGCCGGTGTGTCGGAGATCGGCGGCCTCCATGTGATCTGCACCGAATTGCACGACGCCGCCCGCATCGATCGCCAGTTAGTGGGGCGTTGTGGGCGCCAAGGTGACCCGGGGACATTCCGACAATACCTGGCGTTGGACGATGACATCTTGAAGTCCGGCCTGGGGCCGGAGGCGGCCGAGCGAATCACCGAAAAGGTGACCACGGGTCAGAAGCTCGATGGCTTCTCGAAGGTGTTACGGCGGGCACAGCGGAAGGTCGAAAAGAATCACTTTCGTGATCGCATGATGCTCCTGCATCATGAAAAGGAACGCAAGAAAATTCAGCGCGAAATGGGCCAAGATCCTTATCTCGATACGCCCGACTAAGGCCCCGGTAACGCGATGCGCGGCTGCCGTTGGAACTGCCTGGATGCGGTCGGCCGTCGGATAAACGTTGTTGCTCGGCGTGATCGGCGAGCGTCCCGCAGGATCCGAACAATCGGCGATTTGCTAACCATTCCGGCGGCAGAACGTCGAATGTCAGTTAGGTGGCACAGCGACCACTTGGTTGGTACGAACGCCGTGTGATACCGGTTGTATGGCTGAGGAGTTGTTTGCCGAATGATCGCCTTGCCCCGGTTGCCCGTGCGGATGGCGGTCAACGTCCCTACCCATCGAATTCGAAGCCAAGCGGAACAAGCGTGAACAATCGCCGTGTTGTGATCACCGGGATGGGATGGGTGACTCCCCTGGGAGTGGAGATCGAACCGGTGTGGGACCGCTTGGTTGCCGGTGAGTCGGGCGTTGCTGAGATCACGATCTTTGATGCCAGGCATTTTCCGGTTCGAATCGCGGCCGAGGTAAAAGACTGGCCGACCCGCGCCGACGAAGCAGGGCCGCCGGGGATTGGCCGAATGGACGATCTCATTCCACATCTGTCACAGCACGCCCGCCAGACACAATTCACCGTCCTGGCAGCCCTCCGTGCCGGCCGTGCGGCCGGGCTCGACGACGCTTCGTTCGACCGCACGATGTTGGGGATCGCCCTGGGCAACGGCGAGATCATGCCGGACTTCGAGCAATTCGCTGCTGCCGAAGCGAGTGCCTTGTCGCCTGCAGGCTGGGACGAAAGACGGTTCATGCGGCAGTATGGTGAGACCGTGGTGCGCGATGTCGAAGTCCGACTCGACCCCAGTGCCCCCATCCCGTTAATCGCCGGCTTGTTCCAAGCTGAAGGGCCCAGCAGCAATATTACCAATGCGTGTGTGTCGAGTGCTGCTTCGATCGGTCAGGCGGTCGGCATGATTCAAACGGGTGAAGTGGATTTGATGTTTGCCGGCGGGGGCCATAGCATGATCCATCCGTTTGGCGTGACCGGATTTCATCGGCTGTCGACCCTTAGCTTGCGCAACGAAGAACCCACGCGTGCGTCACGGCCATTTGATCGCGAACGTGACGGTTTCGTGGTGGGCGAAGGGGCTGCGGTACTGGTCCTTGAAGAACTCGAACACGCCAGGCGGCGCGGCGTCGAGTTCCACGTCGAATTGGCTGGCTTCGCCGCAACCCATGATGCGTTCCGTGTCACCGATCCTCGCCCCGATGCAAACTCGGCGGCACAATGCATCAAGCTTGCACTTGCGGACGCAGCCTGTGCGGCCGAAGACATTGACTACATCAACGCGCACGGATCGGGTACGGTCGCCAACGATCGCGTGGAGACGATGGCCTTCAAACGGGGGCTCGGCTCGCACGCCGGTCGCGTTCCGCTCTCCAGCAGCAAGAGTATGGTTGGTCATCTCACCACCGCGTGCGGCGCGGTGGAAGCCGTCATTTCAGCGTTGGCAATTCGCGATGGTGTGGTGCCTCCCACCATCAATTATGAAACCCCCGATCCAGAATGCGACTTAGATTGCGTCCCCAACCAAGCCCGCGAAGTGGCTTGTCGCCGAGTGCTGTCGACGAACTTTGGATTTGGTGGCCAGAATGTGGCGCTTGTCTTGGCGGCCGTGCGGTAGGCGACCGCGGGGGAGGCGAATTCCGCCATGCTGTCCTCGGCGGGGCCGGCGCAAGTCACGCTGCGGGCGAGGTCAATTGCCTTTGTCGGACTCTTCCGACCGTCGTCGAACCATGGTTAACTGATTACCCCGATCATTGAATCGCACTTCGTGCATGAACGTGCGAATGAGCATGATGCCCCGCCCGCTGGCCTTCAGGATGTTCTCTGGTCGCGTCGGATCGGGTAACGACTTGGGATCGAATCCTGGACCTTCGTCTTCGATGATATAGACGACCTGCTCCGGCGTCAGACGCGAAGTGAGGGTGACACGGCGATGGCAGTACGGTTCGACCAGCGAACGCTGCTTGCCGAGTTCCCGGTAGCTGCTTGTCCCGTCCCGCATGGACGAATCCAATTCCAAGTTTCCATGATCAATCGCGTTGGTAATGGCCTCGCCAAGCGCCGTGCTGATTTGCAATAACGTCACATGGTCGGCGAAGTTGAGCTGGGCCAGGGCGTCCTGAAGGTGGCTGATCAAGGCCCTTGCCACCGTCGACTCATAGCCCAGCTTGAAACTCGATTCGCTGGTCACCAGCAATTCGCGGACGGAGTCGCGGCGGCGCATGGCTGCGACTGAATCGCGTACGATGTCGAGCGCTTCGCCCAACCGGGCATGCAGGTTCTCTTTGGGGACATAGCTCGCCGCGCCCATGCGGAGCGCCTTGACGGCGATTTCTTCGCTGCCGTTGCCGGTCATCAAGATTACCGGTATCCGCGGGTGGTGTCGGCGAATCTTGCGGACCAGCTCCAAACCGTCCATTTCAGGCATTTGGAGGTCGGTCAGCACAAAGTCGGGTTGGAGGGTCTCCAGGGCCTCCCAGGCAAGCTGGCCGTTTTCGGCATAAACTGCCGTTAGCCCGTTCTCTTCGACGCATTGGCCCGCCAGTCGGCGATCGAGCGCGGAGTCATCTACCACAAGCGCGGTTGGCATCTCGCATCTCGTTGCTGAGGAAGACAAAATTCCGTGGAAACATCAATGGGTTTTCGGTCACACTGGTGGCGGCGAGATCGCCTAAATCCTGCTTGAAGTCTACCAAGCAGGCGGCAGGCGATACACCCACCGAGGTCAAATCGCGCTGCCCGCCACGCCGATCAAACGGACGCTCCATCTTGTGGCTGCCGTCCGACGGGTTCACTTCGACTTGCGCCGCGGCGGCTTGGCGATCAGCGTGACGCGGGGAAACGTCGATGGGCCCCCATGAAAAGTACGTCCGGTCGAAAGATAATGATCGTAGAGGAAGACCCCCGTCTTGGAATTGCCCGCGGCCTGACAGCGGAGGATGGCCGGCGCCCCGCATTCCGCACAGGCGACGCGCAGGCCGTTATCATCCAGCAGGTTGTGCATCGATTTGGCGAATGTCTGGTTGTTCTGCAGCGAGCCAAAATTCCAGCCGGCGTAACTGTTGAGCGTAATTTCAAGTGACTTGCGAATGGCGTCTTTGTAGGCGCCGATCTCTGTCCGGGCAGCCTCCAGGTTGACCATTGCCGGTTGCAGCGGCGCCGAACTTCCCAGGTAACGTAAACGGATGCCCTGCCGCAGATGCTCCACCAGGTGATCCAGCCACAGCACGTAACGATTTCGGTCGCCAGAGGTCTGCCCGCGTAGCGGCGTGGGTCCCAAGAACAACTCGACAACCCCAATCGGTTCGCCCTGCCCTTCAATCGGTCCCAGCAGCAGGAAGGAGTCGGTCGGATTGCTCACATTCGCACCGTCGCCGGGCGCCGAATAGGGGCGAACCAGGTATGCCCGCGAGCACCCCAAAGCATGCTGCACTAGTTGCTTGTGCGGCAATTCGTACTCGCCGATCAGACCCAGACGCTCCAGTCCGACCTGCGTCTTGCGTACGAGTTGGCCGTCAATGGGCGAATAAAACCAGATGGCGCCGGCGGTGGCTGCGTACAGCTGTACGATCTGATCCAGGTAGTCGTCGAGAAAGTCCTGGAGGTCGGTTGACGCACTGGGAAGCTCCTTGATGCGTTGGTAGATGCCCTTGAACGACGCCCGTTCATCCGGGGCGATGTTGTGGAGCAGTTGATTGAGGATCGCCGTTGACATTGCAAGCCTTCTGGTAGATTCGGCCGAAAGACGCAGGCACGCGCCCGGCATTAATACAGAATAACACTAAATACGTTTTCACCACTTGCCGAACTCGCGTTCAGCATCTCCGTGATCAGCATGCTCCGCAGGTCCGTGTCCGTGGCCATCATCATCGTGTCAGCCGCCGCCGCTTCGGCTGCCGTCGGCATCGGCCGTGCGGAGCGAACATCGGCGGAGCTCCGCGTGTTTTCCTCGATGAATTTCATCAATGCGGCGTTTGTGGGGTTGATCTCGACCTTGTTGATCAACGGCGCGGCATACAGGGCGCGGGCGGACTCGATCTGCTCCTGGTCCGCCTCGTCCAGGGGTGCCAGCGCCAGCAACAACGCACTCGGCGAGGCTTTTGTTTCGAGCAACTCAAACGTCAGTCGGCGTACGCGTGGTGGATTCATGGTCGGTCTCTCCAACACCTGCCGCGGAACGCGGCTGGCTGAGCGGGGCTTACGCGTCGACACTCTTGATCTTAGTCGCCGACGGGAATTCGTCGAGCATTTCGCGCGTCCAATGCACAACCTGCCACTACGGTTTGGGGCGTTCAGGCTACCAAAAGCGGAACGGATGGGTCCAGTTTTTCCTTGTGAGCCGGATAAATCGTTCCCAAATTGCTTGACACCTCCTACGGTTATACCTAAAGTATCTGCAGTCGGTTATACCTAAAGTATGAACCTTGGCAAGCCGATCCTGAAAGGTCGCTTGCTACGGGGTGAAACCGGACAAGAAGAACCGTCACAAGCGTCAGTATTGCAAAGCGTTCTGGGTTTTCACGGCGAACCGAAAGTTGGAATTGTTGTAAACGCGGGTACCACAGATAAGGTGGAATCCAGGCAGTTTTTGGGCCACCGAGTGCGTGGTG
>JAUIHJ010000607.1 GCA_030432015.1 bacterium | reverse complement strand
GGGGATGCCGCACGCTGGCAGAATAGCCTTCATTGTTGAACGGAGGGTTTTCCGATGGTGGTGCAGCTCAAGATGGCCAAGGCGGTGCTTTTGGCGGGGTTGATCCTTGTCGGTCTGGGGGTGCATTGCACGCGGGCGAAGTCCCCACCGACCGCTCGCGCCACCGCTTTGGCGAGCGTCGTCTTTCCGAGCCCCGGAAGATCGTCGAACAGCAAGTGCCCGCGCGCCAGGAGGCAGGCGAGCACCTTCTCGACGATGTCGTTCTTGCCGATCAAGGCGGACTGCAACGATCGGCGCAGACCATCAATGGCCGGCTGATGTCGGCAGGGCGAAGCAGAGGTTGGCTCAATTCGCCTGGTGTTCTCTGTTGCTGTTTCCATCGTCATGATCTTCCTTTTTCTCACTTGGCTTGGCAGAAGTGTGTCGCAAATCGTTTGCGTGTGCAGACAGTTGAAACCGAACGGCAGGCAAAATTGACGGCCGCGTGTTCAGCCGCATCGATTCCGGCCGGAGAGTACAGCACTCGGTCCGTCCAGTGCAGGAAGTGGGCGAGCGGCAGCTTGATGTGGGGCGGTGCGTCATCCACAAGCGGCGCGTACCAGGCCGCGAGCGTGGACCGCATGGGACGTGAACGACCTGTCAGCCACGCACGCCATTCGAGGAGCTGAATCGTCCACAGTAATCTGGCGCGAGTGGATTGCAGGCCCATCACGCGGCAGACGCCGACCGCCAACACATCCAGCCATACGCGGCGAGTGAGCATCAACAGCACGGCCAGCGCGAGGACAATCACGACACTGGCTATGTGTCTGCCGAACCAGTCGGCGCATCTGGCCGCTGCGATTATCGCCCATTGCCGCCACGTCAGCGATTCGCGCGGCGGGTCGTAACCCGGTGTGGGTTCGATCGCCACCCAGTTATTTCCGCTCACGCACACTTCCACCCAGACATGCACGTCGTCGGCGAGCACGCTGGTCTGACCGGCACGCTGGTCGAAACGATCG
Organism: bacterium; assembly: GCA_030432015.1. Lineage (GTDB taxonomy): Bacteria > Planctomycetota > Planctomycetia > Pirellulales > Pirellulaceae > ARS98. The sequence goes on along the minus strand of JAUIHJ010000607.1, from coordinate 4,296 downwards.
TCGCGCGCGTAGAAGCCTGTTACCAGCCGTGTCTGATAACCCAACTCGCGTACGAGCATGGCCGCCGTCGTCGCGAACAAGTACGCTGGCCCACGCCTGGCTTGCAGGAAATGGGCGACCACATCCGGACAATCTTCCGGCGCCGGCGCGTTGCGATCGAGGACAAACTCCGTCCGTAGCCGTTTGACCACCGCCTCCACGTGGCCCCAACCGTGGGGCGAACTTCCAGCTTGACTGCGGTGGCGCAAGCTTTCTGCTGGCCGGTCCGATTTCGGTTGGTTGTTCTTGGCAAGCCTGAAGCTTGCCACACGCAGCGGCTGCAGGTTCACGCCTTGCGACCGCAGGTGGACGACGGTCAGTTGCGGGATGTGCTCACGGACGGGCATGCAGGCGACGCCGTCTGCGGTCCAGCCGAAGAAATCGGGCTGATCAACCTTGTCGACATGGACGGCTGTCAATTGCGGTGGCGACGGAAAGCGATTCGACTTCAGGTTGATAATCTTTACCCCGTGCGGCTCGATGCCGCGATGAAGCGTCGACGAGCCGACGCGCATCAGATAGGCCCACGGCTCTTGATTCCGCATCTCCATGCGAATCGCCTGTCGCTGTTCAACTTCGCCAGAGTGCGTCCAGACGCGGCGATCGAACGTGTCGAACCGCTCAAGCGCCAGATGCAGCGGCACACGGCCGACCACGTACAGCATTGCTGCTGCTTGGCGATCGTCGAGTGACTGCGGTTTGCGGTCAACCTTCCGACGCACCGCCGAAAACTCGCGTCCGCTCCGTTCGGTCTTGGCAAGCTGCTGTTCGGTCTCCTTCACATCGCTCGGCGCCAGGCCGACATTGCGTTCCCGCTTCTTCTTCGGCTTGGGCGGATCGCCATACAGGTCATTGAACATGTCGTACAACGTCGGCATGTCGGAATCGAGAAACAGTTCGCTCTCGACTGGCCCGAAGCTCATTGCCTCGTCCCGGGCCGCGACCATCGCGTCGCCATCCCCCACGCCGGAACGGGCATGTGGATCGTGCCACCGTGTGCCGCCGGAAGTCGGCATGAACCCATGCAAGGCGACGGCCGACACGCCGGTCGTGCTGATGAGCGTTGCCAGCAGCAACAGGGCGGTTCCCGTGCTGCCAATCACCGAAATTCGCACCGGTATCCGCCGCTCGACGTTGGAAGCCACAAACGCGCCGGCCAACCGGTCCCAGTACGCACCCATCAGCCACCACAAGCCCAACATGCCGTAGCCGGCCAACAGAAGTGACTGCCGATCGTTGGACATCGTCGTGGCGCAAAGCAGCAAGAAGCTGCTCAGCAACACCGCCGTGCCTCCGAGTCGCGGGACGTGCGAGAAAACGGCCAACACGACGGCAGACAGCTCCATCCCGGTCAGCAACAGCATTTCCAGCGGCTCGCTCCCTTCCGTGAACCGCCGCAGCACAAGCTCGGTGGCCAACGGATAAGCGACTGCCGCAAAAATGGCGATCGTCACGAGGTATCTCGCCTGCGGAAGCGATCTGGCATGGCGACGCAGGAACAACGCGACAATTCCTGTGGCAAGCAATTCGCAGATCCCGCGAATCGCCATCGGCGTCGGACTCCACGCCGCGTCCGCGCGCGCCGCAGTCAATGTTGCCCCCGCAATCAAGACGAGCAGCAGCGTATCGAAGCGTGCCGCGGGGTACGCATCCTGCTTGCTGTTGATGCTGCTTGAATTGATTTCGCAAGCTCGAAGCTTACACCACCAAATCCTAAGCCACTTCATGACAGACACGCTCCCACTGGTGGCGAAGTTGCTTTGTACAATCGGAATCGCTGTTGAGCGTCATCCAAACATTTCGGCCGTGGGGTATGCTTCGAGCTGGCCGAACATCGCCGATCAACACCAGGCGAAGTGATTTCGTTCCGGCCCCGCGGTCCCACTCCGGCCGGCGCCGGTGCGACGTGACGACCACGCTGAGCGCCTTGCGGACGAAGCTTCCTGGCACTCGCGCGGAATCGTGGTTGACTTGAAATCGCGCCAGGACGTCGAGCAATTGATGCAGGCCCGCCACGTCCGGCGATACCAGCACATCCACATCACCCATGACGAACCGCACCTCGGCATGATGCGCGTGAAACTCCTGCGCGATACTGGCCGCCACGCGGATCGCCGTTTCCAGTTGCTGTGAGGCCAGTTTCGAGCTTGGCAGCGCGGTCCGTGACGGATCCTGGTAAGCTGAGCGCTGAGCCTGCGGTAAGAAGGCCGCGACATCGACCGTGATCGCGACCAACCGCCGCGCGGCCGCTTGCCGCTCGGTCACGACCAGTGCAGCGCGCCGCGCCGTTTGTGCCCAGTGGATGCTGCGGAGCCGGTCGCCATGCCGAAATGGTCGGACTCCGATGACGTCCCCTTCGCTGCCCGGCCGGTCAAACAGCATGCCGATCACGTCGGCAATATCGCCACCCAACGACGGAATCGAAGCGAGCGGTGTTGTTCGCGGCCAGACCGTCAACTCGCGCTGGACGATAATGGCTTGCGATGCTCGCCAAATTCCGAACGGGAACCCCGTCGCCAGTTGGGGCGTGTTGTGAGGATAGACACCTCGGGCGGCGGGGCGAAACTCAAAGCGATATTCCGAGCGGCTCCATCCGGGGACTCGAGCCAACGCGGCGACCGGGCGCTCCGTTGTTTCGGTTGGCTCGATGAAAAATCCGGTGTCGACCGACAGGCCCCACTGCGGCCACGGCCAGCGGTTGTGCAGCAACAGCCGTGCCACCGCGAACTCACCCTCCCGGCAGCGCCGGCGATCGAATGCGATCTCAGCCGACGTGCCTCGCATCGCCACCCACGGCCACACCACGCCCACCAGCATCACGGCCACGAGCGATCCGACGATGACCCATACTTGCGGCTCCAAGAACACCGCAGTCAACGCCGCCGCCGCCGCGCCGACCACAAGCCAACCAATCGGCTGCTTCAACCAATACACATAGCGATTCGCCCAGGGACAGAAGTCATGGTTTAGCGGGGCCAGCATCCTGCTTGCCTGGCGCAGTGAAAATCGCTTTCCAAGCTGGAAGCGTTTGCCAAGTTGTTTCATCGCCCACCTCCCGTTCGCCGCACGTAAATGCCGTCCGCGGTGACTTGAAACATGTCCAGGTCGGCCAGCACTTCGCCTTGTCCCCGAATCACGACCGTGTCGCCGACTTGAATGCCAAACAGCTTGCGGGCGTCGACGGCCAACGGCTCGCCGGACGAATCGACGAACTGCACCGCCGCACGTGGAGCGTTGACTTCCTTCCGTTTGCAAAATGGACAGTTGTCCGGGTGGTCCTTGCCGCCATGACCATCGGCATCGGGCTGAATCTCGGTCAGGACGAACGATGCCGAGCGGGGAACAAAGACGTCGTGCTCGTTGCCCGTAATCCGCCCCACAAACGTCACGCGCGGATTCTCGGCGGCAGCCGCCTTGGCCTCGACAATCGTTGTCACTGGCGCCGGTTCGGTCGCCAACACCAGCCGCTGCCGTAAGGTGGCCAGGAGCGGATCTTCCACGGAGCAGCCGGTAAGCAGCAGCGCGGTCGCCAGGGCAAACATTGCAAGGGAATGGCAAGCTGGACGCTTGCCCCATGGGAAAACATTCATGGCGATGCTTCCTTTCCGATCGAGTTCAATTCGGCGAGCGCGGCGTCGATCTGTGCAGCAACTTCGTCGTACGACTTGCCCGCGCTGGCGCCGCCGTGGACTCGCTCGTCGAGTGCGGCGAAACAGATCATCAATCGGTCAACCGATTGATGGACCTGCTGTTGATCGGCTTCAGCCATTGACTCCTTGTCTGCCAAATGGGGCAAGGCTTCCAGCAAGTGCCCGATCTCGTGAACCGGCCCATCGACCTCATCCGGCTTTCCGGCGGTGAAGCCGGCTTTAACGTTTGCGTGAAGCTCGTCGACTCTCGTCAGCGTTTCGGCAAACGTTTCTGAGTGAGCATGTTCGTGCTCTCCTTCGTGGGACGCATGATCGTGATCATGTTGCGTGGACGGCGGATTGGAGGCAGCGGGCTGTGCACCCCCGCACCCCGCGACCGAAACACAGGCGATCGCCAGCAACGCCAAACAGGACACACGAAACCACAATGACCGAGTGCAATTCGGTGACCAACCGGGACCGGCTCGTTTTTCGCCCCCCATTCGATTCAACTGTGGAATCCCCGCCTGTCGGCGAAAAAGGTGCCTGTCCCGCTGACGGGGTGTGCGCTGCTGAATCGCGCTCGGCCAATTAGGACTCATGACACACCTCCATCGGTTACAGGGAC
>JAUIHJ010000606.1 GCA_030432015.1 bacterium | reverse complement strand
TTTCCCGATCGCACGCTCGGTTCGATCCATCGCGCACTACGGCCTGGCGGAAGGCTGATTCTGATCGACTTTGATCGCATTCCCGGCAAGTCACGCGAATTTGTGTTGAGCCACGTGCGGGCAGGCAAAGAAGTCTTTCGGGGCGAGGTTGAAGCGGCCGGCTTTGCCTTGGTCGAACAAGTGCAGGTTGCCGGACTCAAGGAAAACTACTTCCTCCGTTTTGAAAAGAGGTAGGCCGACGTCTGCCAAACAGTTCCGGGGAGTCGGAATCGTTTGGAGGGCGGCGTTGTTCATTACCAAGTCGCGCAACCCAACCAATCATTTCCCGCAATCGACGGGTCGCAGAGCATACGCGTCGCCGAATGGGGGAATACGGGGCGAGTCGTCGGCACCAACAACCGCCCCGGCGCGCCGTTCATTCAGAAGAAACTGTTTGACCTGGAGAGCTGCCTGGATCATACCTGAAACTGGGCCCGCATAGAGTTTTTCGCGCGCCACGGCGTTCCCGCGAACGCCCGGTTGCGGGGCTGTTATTCGACGTAGCGATGGCCGCCATAATGTTGGAATGCGCCGCCGGTTTTCGGACTTACGTCACAACTCTATTGAGAGCTCCCGAGGTTTCGTGGGTATGAACGAACGTGATGTCGTCGAGAAAAAGGTACCGTTCGGTGAGTTTCCTTTTCCGCTCAGTGACGGGCCGCAAGAAACGCCGTATCTCACCTGGCTGCGGAACCATTCCAACTACATGATTTCTCGCGGTTTCTTCGACTACCTGCGAGTGGTCGGGGTGCTGGTGCGCGGCATCATCGTCAATTTTCTGATCTTGTTGCCGTTCCTGCTCATGATCGCGCTGATTCTTGGCTACTGCCATCATTGGATGCTGGCCAGCCCGTATCGAGCCACATTTTGGGTCCTGTCGATCGCCTTGGGCTGGATTCTCCTATTTCCCATCGTGATGCCGCTGTACAAGATCTACAGCTACAAGCGCAGCTTAGAGACCGGCAGCGACAGCTCGATTAAAGAGCGCGATCTCTACGAACGATCGTTCGGCGGTTTCTTTTTTGCGGTCCTTTCGATCGCCTTGCTCGAGTCGATCCCGTGGGCACTCGAGTTACGCAATGATCTGTTTCAGAGCAGCCACATCAGCTGGCAAGGATCCGTCGGGAGTATTGTAGGGGTACTTGCCTTCTTGAGCGGTGCCGACAAGATGCTCTCCACACTGAAGGGTGCCAGGAAACGTGCTGCGATGATGGTGATCGGTTTGTTGGGTTTGCTCCTGCCCTTTCTGGTGATCTTGTACGCAACGGATTTTCTGGTCTACGGCCTGCCTCCGACGCCGAATCTGATGTACTGCCCCTTGGCCGTGCCAATTGTCTGCGTGATTGGTTGCGTGGTCGCAATTCCGCTCGGCGTGTTCGGACGGGCATTCAGTCTCAGGGAGTGCGCCGCCGCCGCAGGAATGTTGATTGCGGGAGTGCTGTTTGCACTGACGGTGATCGGCGTCAATTTGAAGCTGAGCAAGGACCAGAAGACCAGAGACTTGCGGGCGATCATCGATCCGTTGGAACGCGTCGCAGCCCAGTTCGAGGGAGTCACCAACCAGGATGAGATGACCCCGGAGGTCGCGGCATTGGTCGACGAAGTGGTCGTCGGGGAGCGCGAATACAAGCGCATGGACCAGGAAATTCGCAGGCAAATTGCCCACTACACGCAGCAAACCGAGTCTCCCGATGGCTCGGATCAACAGGATCCTCATTTCTTGAGTCGATTCATTGCCCAATGGGAGAAGCGCCAACAGTTGGCTCTGTGGCGCGGCAGATACTTTGTTTTGGGGCAACGGATCATCGCCTTGGCGGACGAGTTGTCCGCACAACCACGAGGTAGCTTGGAGCCGCTCCGACGCGAAGTCGCTCGGTTGGCTTCTGCACAGCTTCAGCTAGAACTGGTCCAGACAGCACGCGACGAAGCGTTTCAAGGCGCCGTCGATCTCAAACAAAAACTGACGACCTTCATGAGCCCAATCGCGTTGTCGGCCAACATGTCCCAGGAAGGATTGCCTAAACGTGCGTCGTATGTGAAAGGCAACGATACAGAATTGGCTCGCAGTGTGGACGCCTTTAATGTAGAGACGGACGTGCAGCGGAACGTCGCGAGGCTCTTGCGGCGGAGTTTTGTCGAGTGGCATATTATCCGGCAATGCTACCAACTCGGCGGCGACACGGCGCCGTTGTCACCGAGTCCGCAATCTGACGACGAACTGCGCAACTGGTATTCACAAATCGCTGATCGTCTCGCCAAGGTGGGCACCCCGCAGGCGGTTGTCAAAGAGGCCAAACGCCAATCGCTGATCGCTCTTCAAGCCTGGGAGGTGGGGGAGATCGCACTATTGGTCGACGAACCCGAACTCTATCGCGAGGCGGAAGCGGCGCTGTTCAGCGACGACACCGTCAAGCACGCGAGGCTCGATGGCAAGGCAGAGCTCGCACAACTCGTGAGCAAAGGGGAGCTAATCAGACTTGCGCTGAAATTCAACGACGACGACGAACTGTCGCTCGCCATGATGGCCCGCGAGCGGCTAATGGAACGCGTGCTGCCGAGCCTGCAGACCGAAGCGTGGCAGGGAACGAAGGAAACGGATCCGTCGTTGCCCATCATCAACCAACTGACCAGACTGGCGGCCGGTACGACCAAGCAGCCGTGGCACGAGTCCCCCACAGTGCCCGCCGGCGCGGGTATATCAAATGCAGCCATCGCCCGGTCTGCCGCGCTCAGGATCGCCGAGTTTACCGTGAGCCAACTGGGTACGATCGCGCGCGGAGGGCTGAGTGCCGACGCACCGGTCGGAAGTCAAGATGCGCTGAACCACTTTCGGACCGATGCTGACAACGCCAGGTATCTTCCACCACGAACTCTCGTCGAGCGGGTACGGGATGGGATGACGAGAGCGGGCGACGATGCGCACGACGATACCCTGGGAGCCGCAGAGGACGTGCCCAATGTTTATGATGTTCAACTCGTCGCTGCAGTTCTTGCTGCCCGCTCGGTCGACTTTGGCGACCGGACTGGAAGGCGCGAAACCGACATGCCGCGCGAGAACCGCACCGGCGAGCCAGCGACCTCCACTGACGATTCCTTACTCCGGCAGTTCGCCAGAACCAGGCTGATCGAGATTGCGTTGCGTGTTGATCCGTCCACGTCCGAGCAAGACGCGGAAGCGGCGCGCCTTGAACTCAGCCCGCTCTATCGGTCAGGCGACGCCACCGTCGATGTCGCGCATCCCTTTACAGCCGCCGAGTTGGCCAAGATCGCGACAGCGAAATCCGCACTCACGCATTCGCCTGACGCCGACAAACTGATCGCGACGTTCATGTTTGGAAAACATGGCGACTTGGATCGTGGCAGGCCAGGTTCCGGGGACTTGGGCGAACTTGCAGGGATCAAGAAGGAGTTGTCCGAAGCCGTATTTTGGCCCAAGGCGATTTTCATCACGTTGCTGGCCTTCGCAATCTGGTTTGCTTGTTGGCTGACCGTCGACGTGAATCTGACGTCGATTCATGGTCTCTATCGTGACCGCTTGGCCTCGGCCTACCTGGTTGGCGAGGACACCGAAGGCAATGTCGATATCGAGGAGGATATTGATCTCGAGGATATCTGCCGCTACGAAGCACGCTCGATTGCACCTTATCATTTGATCAACGTGGCGCTTAACCTGCAGGGCAGTAAAGATGTCGGCATCCGCGACCGCCATAGCGACTTCTTCGTCTTCAGTAAGCGATACATCGGGAGCAATCGCACCGGGTATTGCCGCAGCAACACGATGGAGCAGGTGTTTCCGCAGATGAGTCTGGCAACGGCCATGGCAATCTCCGCCGCTGCCGCGTCGCCGAACATGGGGCGCAGCACGTCTCCGCTGCTGGTGGCGTTCATGACCATGGTGAATATCCGCATGGGCTACTGGATGCCCAATCCGGGATTGCTCGAGGAACGTCAAGACATCGTCCGCTGGCGTAATCGACGGAAGGATGAACGGCAGTTTCCCGAGCGTCCCAAGAAGCCGATGGGGTACGTGTTTGACGAGGTGTTTGCCGAGGAATTGCGCGAAATCGAGCGGCGGTGGTGCCAGATCGATCCGCAAGGGAGAGAACGCCAGCGCAACGCAGCCGATCATCCCACCGTCGAGCACGGCCTGGTCGGTATCGGCTTCTCAGGCGGCGGGATCCGCTCGGCGACGATCAATCTCGGAATTGCCCAGGCCCTCCACAGTCGGGGCGTGTTCGAACACTTGGACTATATGTCCACGGTTTCCGGCGGTGGCTACCTGGGATCTAGTATCAGCGCGCTGATGCGGTCACGAACCAAGCTGGCCAGTGAGATTGCCGGAACCGTGGCGGTCGACCAAGAAATTTTAGTCAGCGAGATCGCGGGCACCGTGAGCGTCGCGGTTAATGACCGTGGCGAGCAGGAAGTGGTCGTTACGCCAAGTCCCACAGCGGACAATCAGGAGCAACGCGTCTATCGGTTCTCTGCCGAAGCACGCCTGGCGGTGAACGACAATCAGGTGATCACCGAAGGACAGCAGTTGATTGTCCACCGTGATTGCCTCGCATTGAATTCGGCAGCGGCCGGTAGCGAAGCAGCCGAACCGTCGCTCGACGTCGAGCCGGGCAGTGGCGACAAAGTCGTGGTCATCGCCGACACCGAGAAATCTCGGCGTCGCGAGTATCGGTTTTCGAAGGATGCGATTCTCAATGTTAAAGATCGGGAGAATGTCGGTGCGGGGAAACACTTGCTGAAGCTTCGCGCCACAGACGGTCAAAGCGAAATTGCCGGAACGGTCAGCGTCGAGCACGCCAGCAATGGTGATCAGATCGTCAGGGTGCAAGGTGTGTATGGCGATGAACAGCGTGTGCACCGCTTTTCCAGATTCGAACAGCTTGTTGTCAAGACAGGCGCGACGGTAAAGCAAGGGCAGCAATTGATCTTGAGGCACAACACCCTGGGCAAGCGGTTTCCGTGGCGTGTTCCGTCAATTGCCCTGCTGCGAGAGATGACAAGCAAGCTTAACGAGTCCTATCCCTGGGTGAATCTCTCCGACGGTGGGCACCTGGAGAATCTGGCGACGATCGAACTTCTCCGGCGGCGCTGCAAGTTGATCATCATAGGGGACGGTGAGGCCGATCCCGAACTCCATTTCAATGGCCTGGCAACACTCATTCGCTTTAGTCGTATCGATCTGCGCACGGAAATCGACATCGATATTGATCAATTGCGATTGACTCCCGAGGGGACCAGCCAGGCACATTGGGCCA
>JAUIHJ010000605.1 GCA_030432015.1 bacterium | reverse complement strand
GCCGCGGTGGTGGCCTACTTTCCGCCAACCGATCTCCGCGAGCTGGTCACGAACGAAGGCTTGACCAAGACCTTTCCGGCCTTGCAATTCGATGTGGATCTGGCCGACGAAGTGTCACCTCTGCTGCACGCAAGTGCCGACGACGCCCCGACATTAATGGTTCACGGCGATCTGGACAAGCTGGTGCCAATCGAGCACAGCGAGAACATGCTGGCTGCCTTAAAGCAAGCCGAGGTCCCCACCGAGTTACTCACGATCAAGGGAGCGGCTCACGGATTTGCCGGAGCCGACGCCCAGCGTGCCGCCGAGGCCTGGGTCGCGTGGTTCGACCGACATTTGCTGAAAGACTGACCGGGCTGGCCAGAATTCCCTTTTCGGCCGATCATGAGTATTGTTGAAATCCACGGCCCTGACGGCCAACCCACTCCCTGGTGCCCAGTTTGCGACTATGTCCGAGTACGATCTCCCTGAATTGCCGCCGAATCAGCAACGCTCCAGTCGTGACGGCGCGCCGCGGATTGAATTGGCCGCCCGCGTCTATCGGTTGCCCCCTTATCTGTTTGGGAAAATCAACGCCCAATTGCTCGAAAAGCGTCAAGCCGGTAGCGACGTGATCGATCTGGGGATGGGAAATCCATCGGACCCCCCCGCGGACATGGTTGTGGAGAAGTTGACCGAGGCTGCACATGATCCGGCGAATCACGGCTACAGCAAGTCGAACGGAATCGTCAATCTGCGTCGCGAGGTGGCCAGCAAGTATTTGACACGCTACGGCACGCGTCTCGATCCAGAAACGGAAGTCATCACCTGCCTGGGATCCAAAGAGGGATTCAGCCATATGTGCCTGGCGTTGATGGGGCCGGGCGACACCGCCATTGTGCCGGCGCCCTATTTTCCCGTGCACATGTACGCGGTCGCCTTGGCGGCGGGCAACGTCATTGCGCTGGAAGTGGCCGACAGTGAGCAGTTTCTCTCGAATATCGCCTACACCTGCCAGCACCTCTATCCGAAGCCGAAGTTGCTGGTCATCAACTACCCGCATAATCCTTCCACGGTCACGGTGGAGCCGGATTTTTATCGCGAGGTCGTCAAGCTGGCCAAGCGGTATGGCTTCATGGTCATCAGCGACTTCGCTTATGCCGACGTGGCGTTTGATGGCTATCAACCACCCAGTTTCCTGGCCGCGCCTGGGGCGTCTGAGGTCGGCGTCGAGTTTACAACGATGAGCAAAGGCTACAACATGGCCGGCTGGCGGGTCGGTTTTTGCTGTGGCAACGCGGAGATGATCAAGGCCCTGGGGGTAATCAAGGGGTACTACGATTATGGAATGTTCCAGGCCATCCAGGTCGCCGCGATTGTCGCGCTGCGACACACCGAAGCGGCCGTTGAAGCACAGTCCCAAATCTATCAGAAGCGACGCAATGTGCTGGCCGAAGGGCTTCAGCGAATCGGGTGGAATGTCCAAAAGCCCAAAGCCGGGATGTTTCTCTGGGCGAAAATCCCTGAGCCCTGGGCGAGCCGGTTGAGCACCATGGAATTTGGCATGATGCTCCTGGATAAGGGGGACGTCGCGGTGAGCCCCGGTAGCGGCTTCGGGACGGCCGGCGAGGGGTACCTGCGGCTGGCGCTGGTCGAAAATGAGAATCGACTCCGCCAGGCTGTCCGTCAGATCAGCCGCTGCCTGGACCGCGAAGAAAAAAAATACGCCGCCCACTGAAAGGGAGCGTCCAGGTTCAGGTCGACGGAAAGCCCGGCAGCGGAAATCGCCGCTGCGTCGCTTTCGAGCGACCAGGCAGCCATCCCCAGGGCGTCCTACCCCCACGCCGCAAACCGAAGTGTCGGCGGCGTGAACGAATGACGGCATCCCTCGGTGACGTGCATGGAAGTTGCGTGATGCTGGTCCCGTCTCCTCCGTATTCAAGGAGCCATCGATCTTGCGTACCGATTCCACGTTGCCGAATTGGATTGGGGGGAGGCGGTTAGGACGAGGGGGCCTCGCGCGCAACCCCCCTCATTCCGGCCCTCTCCCAAAAGAACTTGACGATGGGGCACTTTAACGAAGGCAGCCGTTTGTGCGTGGATGTTTCGGGGGGCTGCCGGCCCGTTCTGTCAGTCGGCCGACTTGATCGCTATAATGCGGCCATTCCAAGTGCGCAAAGTAAAAGGGCCCTTGATCGCCGAATCAAGGACCCTTTCTCGATTGACTGACCGCGCTGAAACTTTTTCCAGAACGGAGACCCACAGCCAAGCAGTTCAAGGTATCGGGATGCCGGGGCTGGCAACTTTACATTGAGTTGTCTTCCAAGATTCCGGCATGCGATTTTTCGTCTGATGGCATGCCCGATTTGGTCGTTGGGACGACCCATGGGGGCTGTTGCTGGCTTGCTGAGTTTGCCTATTTTCAAGAATTGAATCATGAGCATCGCAAAACTTGCACTCGAGGATGGTACTGTGTTCGTCGGCGAGTCGTTCGGCGCTGAGGGCGAAGTTGACGGCGAGGCCGTTTTCAATACCTCGATGACCGGATATCAGGAGATCCTCACCGATCCCAGTTATCGTGGCCAGATTGTCACGATGACTTACCCACAGATTGGTAACTACGGTATCAATACTGAGGATCTCGAAAGTAGCAAGCCACACCTGGCCGGTTTTGTCGTCCGGGAGAATAGCCGGGTTCCAAGTAATTTCCGTGCCAGCGGCGATCTTCAAAGCTACTTACAGCAACATGGTATTGTGGCCCTTGCCGGCATCGACACGCGGGCTTTGGTACGTCGGATCCGCATCAAAGGCGCCATGAAAGGCATTCTCTCGACGGTCGATTTAGACGACGCAAGCCTGGTGAAGAAGGCGATCGCCAGCCCCGGGCTGGTCGGCCGTGATCTGGTACGCGAAGTGATGCCGGATGCCGATCGTCAGTGGGACGAAGAACTGGGAGCGTGGTCGAATCTGCACAGCCGCCCCGCCCCAACTCATAATCTACATGTTGTCGCTTTGGATTTTGGGATGAAATGGAATATTCCCCGCCACCTGCGGTCCCAAGGGTGTCGCGTCAGCATTCTGCCGGGGACCTCCTCGGCTGAAGAGATCCTCAGCCGCCAACCCGATGGGATTTTTCTCTCCAACGGGCCCGGGGATCCCGAGCCGTTGACGTACGCGATCGAAGCGATCCAAGGGGTGCTGGGAAAGGTTCCCGTGTTCGGCATTTGCCTTGGCCACCAGTTGCTGGCACTGGCCGGTGGTGCCAGCACATTCAAACTGAAATTTGGTCATCGCGGCGCCAATCAGCCAGTTCTGAACCTGGTCAATGGCCGGGTCGAAATCACATCGCAGAACCACGGTTTTGCGGTCGACGAAGAGTCATTGCCGGCGCATTTTGAGATCACGCATCGCAACCTGAACGACGACACGATTGCCGGCCTGCGGCACCGCGAAATGGCGGCGTTTAGCGTGCAGTATCATCCCGAAGCGTCGGCCGGACCTCACGACAGCCAGTACCTGTTCGAGCAATTCATCGATGCCATGCAGGGTTCCCGCGCTTAGCCTGCATGACCGCTCGACCCTGCTCGCCCCCCGCCTGCCGATGAACCCAGCCGATTCCACTCCCGAATTCCCAGCGCCGGAGCCCGCGCACGACGAACCTCAAGATTCTGCGCGACCCATCGAAATGCCCCCAGCGGATCTTGTCGCAGAACTTGCCGGCCGGATCGCCGCTCGCTGGGCGCCTCGCGCTGCCGCAACCCGGCCTGCTGTTTGCCGTGGCACTCACCACCATTCCCCTGTTCGTGCAGATTGTTGTGGGATCCGTTGCCGTGGTCGTTGCAGCGGGAGTGTTCGTCGTTGCCACCGCCCGGCCGCACGAACTTGCTCGGTTTACCGATGAATTTCAGGTGACCCTGCTTCCCGTGCTGACCTTCGCCACCTTGGCCGTTTCGGTGGCAATCTGCTGGCTATTTTTTGGGCGGACGATCGGTCGCAAGCTGGCGTGGCGCCGCGTGTCGGTTGGGCAGTTGGTTTCCGTGCTGGCTCTGACGGTACCGTTCGCCGTGCTGGCGAGCGAAGTGACGAATTGCGTCACGGACGTACTGCAGTCCTACGAAATCGAGTTGCTCCGGACGCTCAATGAGAAGGGTGGGGAGGTGTTTCTGCGGTTCGCTTCGCGCCCGGCCTGGCTGGTGTTCCTGGGGGCCTGCTTGCTGCCTGGATTAGGGGAAGAGGTCTACTGCCGTGGTTTGCTAAGTCGTGGGTTGGTCGCCAGATATGGAGTCATCGGCGGTACCATACTTGCCGCGGGGCTGTTTGGCGCGATGCATATCGAACCCGTTCAAGCAATTGGCGCGTTCGCTTTGGGAATCGGTTTGCAGTATGTGTTTCTGACAACCAAGTCCCTGTTCGCGCCCATTATCTTGCATACCCTGAATAACAGTCTTGCCTTTCTGACGATGCGATTCGCGGAAGCGTATCCGATCCGCGGGCTGACTCCACTGCCTGATGGAGGCGTCGCACATACCCCGCTGCCCCTGCTGGCTGCCGCGGTGCTGGCCGCCGCGGCGTTGATGATGATCATGTTCCAGAACCGCACCCGCTGGCGATTGCCGGACGGCAGCGATTGGAATCCGGGGTATGTCACCGCCGAGACGCCCGAGGCGGCGCTGGGGGCGGTTGCGGTTCGTGGCACGGTCCATCCCCTGTTGGTTGCGGGCGCGACGGTCGCGTGGGGGCTGCTCGCGGCCGCGCTGGTGGCTGCGCATCGAGCGGTCGCCGCGTAGCCACCGCCGGCCTGTACCTTGCAGACGGTTTCTTGCCAGCCCCGCGGTTACGGCCGCCACGTCGCGTCGAGGCAGGGCATCCGGCGGTCCCAGGAGATCGGCGTTTAATTGCGTAGAACTGGAGCGAAGGACAAGCGCTATCGTAGAAAAATAAGCACATAGGCCGTGGCCAAAACGAGTTGCACCAGGGCGTACGGAATGGCTGCTTTGACAAAGGCCAGGAACGACAGTGGCAATTTGTGTTTGTGCATGATGGTCACGGCGACCAACGTGGACGCCGATCCGATGGGCGTCAGATTTCCCCCCAGATTTGCGCCAAAGACGACTGCCCACCACAGACCGGACTCGGTGCCGTCGATGGCGGTCGGCGCGCCAAGTTCCGCGAGAATGCTGGACAACATCGCCGCCAGCGGAATATTGTCGGTGACGCTGCTGCACGCGGCTGAACCCCAGATGAGCACCACCGTGTCTCGCCAGTGGGCCGACTCCGCCTTAATGTCCGTCATGACAGATTCGAGTACGCCGCCCATGGTTGCCAGCACGTGGG
>JAUIHJ010000604.1 GCA_030432015.1 bacterium | reverse complement strand
TGGCTTAAAAGGGGTCGTTGTGACCGAGCAAGCCGAGCCTCAAGCAGTCATCGGAAGCAACCTGCACCGCCTGGCGTTCCCAGACAATTACCAGGAACACCTTGAGAATGATGGTTGGCTGGAACATGCGCACGAACATCCGGGCAAGGACGTGCTGGAGAGCATCACCCGCCCATTCAGCAAGCCGGAAGTCCTGATGGTGCAGGCGCGCGGCGAGTATCTCTATGCAGCGTGCGGCAAGGGCGGCTTGCGGGTGTTTGACATCGCCTTCATCGATGACAAGGCGTTTTCCGAACGCATCACAACCGCACCAGTATCGCCTCTGGGTCAACGCTTCTACGTGAAGACCAAATATGCCACGGCGCTGGCCGCACCGACCACGTTGGCACCCGATCCGACGCGCACCCACTTCGATGAAAACCAGGAACAAGCGGTCCACAGCCTGTATGCCCACATCTACGTCACCGACAAGTACGAGGGTCTGATCCTGGTGGGCGCCGCGACGCTCTTGGATGGCAACCCACTCAACAATTTCCTCGAACGCGAACTGACGTACAATCCCAACGGTCTGCTGGATGGCGCCAGCAGCATCACCATCGTCGGCACCTATGCGTACATCTGCTGCGACGCCGGCCTGGTGGTCGTCGCGTTGGAAGATCCAATGAATCCGGCCGTGACCGCCGTCCTGGGTCACGATGTGCTGGACGGACCCAAAGCCGTGCAAACACAGTTCCGCTACGCGTTTGTATGTGACGAGGAAGGTGTCAAAGTCCTCGACATCACCCAACTGCACGCACCACGCTTGGTCGCTGCGATCGATCTCCCCGAAGCCAACAATATTTATCTGGCACGGACGTATGCCTACGTGGCCGGAGGCGAAACAGGGTTGATCATTCTCGATATTACGAACCCGGAACGGCCCAAACTGGACCAGGTCTACGATGCAGAAGGCCGCATCAACGACTTGCACGACATCAAACTGGGGATTACGTATGTCAGCGAGTTTGCATATCTGGCCGACGGCCACAACGGGATGCGCGTCGTACAACTGACGTCCGCGGAAACGCCTGGCAACGACGGCTTCAGCCCGCGCCCTACGCCGAAACTGGTGGCCAGCTACGAGATCCCCAAAGGGGGTCACGCCCTCTCAATTTCCAGAGGTGTCGACCGGGACCGCGCCGTTGACGAATCAGGCAATCAGATCGCCGTGTTTGGCCGCGTGGGAGCACGGCCGATGAATCGCGAAGAACAGCAGAAACTGTACCAACGCGATGGGCGTGTCTGGAAGGTCAGTGACAATCCCTTCGACCAACTTTATCGGTATCCGCAAGGGCTGCGGCGATTCGCGCCCCCCGCCCCGTTGCGACGACCGCAGTAAGGACGCCCCGTGTGCTCTGGTTGCCGGAACCGGGGCAGATTGCCAACACCGTTCCGGCTTGCTGGCTTCAGGGCAACATGACGCGTCCACCACTGGCCACGATGGTCTGTCCGGTCATGAACCGTGATCGCTCGGAGAGCAAGAACAGCGCGACTTCGGCAATGTCATCGGGCTGGCCAAGTCGCCCCAGGGGTGTGTTGGCCACGATCGAGGCGACAACCTGGGGATCAACATCTTTGATGATCTCGGTATCGATGAGCCCCGGCGCAATCGCGTTGACCCGGATATTATATTCGGCGACCGCTTCCGCGAGACTCTTGGTCAGCGCCGTCAGACCCGCCTTGCTGACGGCGTAGGCGATGGACCTCGGTCGAGCACGGAGGGCGGAAATGGACGACATGTTCACGATCCTGCCAAACCGCCGCTGGATCATGCCGGCTTTGACGGCCCAGGTCACGCGATAACAGCCGGTCAGGTTGATATCGAGCGTCCGCTGCCACTGCTCGAGGCTCGTCTCTTCGTGCGTCACGAAATCGAAGATCCCCGCGTTGTTGATCAAGAGTTCGATCGGTCCCAGCGCAGCCTCGACGTTCGAGATCATGGCATCGACGTCGGCATCCGAGGTCACGTCCGCTCGACAGGCCACCGCGGTACCGCCGTCCGCTTCGATCTGCGCAACCAGTTGTGCGGCGGCGGTGTCGCTGGAGCGATAGTTGACGGCGACGCGGGCTCCTGCCTGGGCCAAGAGCCGACAGCAGGCGGCACCAATCCCCTTGGCTCCGCCGGTGACCAGCGCGGTGCGACCCTCCAACTCAGCAGTGGATTCAGGCATCGTTCAACAACTCCTTGGAAACCTTCGCGGCGACCGTCCCGATATCGAAATAACCGACCGAGATCTGCCCGGCATGCGTCAACAAGTCATACGCACGCCACCGATTCCAACCATATTCGGCCTCCATCCAGAGAATCAGCCAGGCGTAGGCCTGGGCAATCGATCGCTCCATGGGGTTGCCGGTCGCGATGGTCATGATCTCGTCGGGTGATTCGATCCGAGGCGCCGGAATGGTCTTGCCCTTGATGACCTCAACCCGGATCGTGGTCTGCGATGCCATTTCCAGACCGCTGGCTGACAGTTCGCCGTGCCCCATCGTCGCGTGCGCGTCACCCAGATACAAGAAACCGCCGTCGACATAGACCGGAAGAAAGACCGTGTTGCCGGGCGCCGTCTCAATGATGTCCATATTGCCGCCGTGTGGACCGGCTGGACCCGTGGTCGGAACTCCTGTGCCGGGTGCCGTGCCAATGCAGCCAAGCATCGGTCGGTAGGGGAGCGTGATCGCATCGCTCCAGTACACCTTGCCGTCGCGGATGGGGCAGATGTGGGTCCCGTGCGGGCAATCATCCCCAAGCCACTGCGCAAGTTGCTTGGGATCGCTGGTCCGCGTGGCGCATTGGTCGATGGCCGGAGCGATCTCGATAATTTCAACGGCCAGGGTGTCACCCGGTGCAGCCCCCTCGACGAAGATCGGACCGGTCTGTGGATTTCCAAACGGTTTCTTGGTCTTGTCGCGACGGTCGTCGTTGGTGCGAATCTGGCCCGAGAAGGCGTCTTCGGTTTCCACGAGAACCGTTTCACCCGACTGGATCGTTAACCGCGGTTCATTGTGACGACTGAATTCATAGTACAGCGGACCAAGGGGTATGCGTTTCATGATTCGAATTTCTACGGATGAGTTTTGGTTGGGCAGTAGTGCACATCGTGGCGGTCGCCCGCGCACGAAACAAGCCCACGGTGGCAGAAATCGCCAGCGAGGAATCGGGCGTGGCGGTTCCTGTTCGCCCTCGAGTCGATAGAGCCACATGCCGGCACGCGGCGCACGCCAATAAGTGCGACGCGATCCACACATTCGCTGGCGATGCTAGCCATGGTGTTTTGTTCAGTATCCGCTGTTCGATTGGCGCCGATGGACTTGGCAAGACGATGAAGTAAGTGATCTCGTTAGTTGTGTCGAGGGTTTGAATTTGCAGAATTTTGATGGCCGTGAAGCCATGGCATGAATTCGCAACTTCCTGGCGTGTCGGGGCGGTTGGAGATCCGCATCGGAAGACACTCCCGAGTTCGGTCGTCAATTTGCGACTTGAACCTCCGACGAAAAATTGACGTTGCGCACGTCTCACCCAAACGCGGACGACAGATGGAAAAGCTCAACATCTATGAATATGTGGCGGTGATCGTTCCGGGCGTCGTCTTCCTGTTTGGGCTCGGCGTGATGTTACCGGAAAGCTATGTCTTCCATCGCGTCATGTTGCCGCACGACATGGGCACCGCCGCAGTTCACTTGTTCCTCGCATTTGCGCTCGGCCACATGCTTCAAGTTGTCGGGCAGCACCTCCATGCCTACTACTGGTCCGACTTCGGCGGCTTTCCAACCGACTGGCCGTTCAGCCGAGAACACAAGGAATTCGGGCGGGCAATTCAAGAGGTGGTCCTGGAGGCCTCTGGGCAATTGGAGGCGGCCGATCTGATTGAATGGCGCCGCGCCGTCGCGACGGTCCGTTCGCTGGTCACGACCGAGGGTTTTGCCAGCCGTCTGGAGACGTTTCACGCCAACTATGGGATGTTTCGCAGCATGGTCGTGGCAGGCGTCCTGCTGTTGCTGGCAATTCCCTGGTGCCCGCTCGATTTCAGGATGATCGGCCCGATGATTCTGTCGGGGATTTTGGTATCCCTGATGGGAATGCACCGATTCGGCGTGCACTATGCGCGCGAACTGTTTGCCGCGGCGCGTGCCTGGCAGCAAGCTCAGGCAGCCAGGGCCGGCGAGGAGGATCACCATCACGGGCCGATTGTGCCGCGCCGAGCCCCTTCTTCTTTTCGCATCGCGCCTCACTCGACCGGCAGCCACAAGAGGGCTGCGTGACCACGAACGCTGCGTGAAAACGAGCGATCACGTGGCTGAATCGGTCGTCGCACCGTTGAAGGCGACTCGGCTCGCTGTCCCTTGGACGAACCGGTAATTCTCGGTCCGGCAACGGCACCGGCCAGAATCAACGAAAATGGCATGACTTCCCTCGCCCTGCCGGGGATGCACGCAGGCCGTCCGTATCGATAGAATGTGGGATAGCCAGTCCACCGCATTTCTGGGAGCACGCCACGATGAAGCACTACATTCCTCCCGTCATCATCATGCTGCTGATCGCAGCCACCACGAGGGTGGCGCGGGGGCAAGAGGATGCCGCCAAGCCGAGTCTCGACACCACTAAAATCGAGGCGGCCATCGAATCGTACATTGCCGCGTTCAACGCCCGCGACGTCGCCAAGCTGGTCTCGCACTGGTCGCCCGAAGGGGTCTATATCAGCCGCACCAGTGGCGTGCGGTCGGTCGGACGCGACGCCATGGCCAAAGAGTTCAAGGCGATGTTCGAACAGGAAGACGTGCCGCAACTGGCCAGTACGACCGAGTCGATTGAGTTCATTTCGCCAAACGTGGCACTCGAGCGAGGTTTCGCCAGCGTCACGCATGGTGATGGCGAAGTGATTGAAAGCGCCTATCGAGCCATCTTCGTGCAACGCGATGGCGAATGGCTGCTTGATCGCGTCACCGAAGACGAGATCATCGTTCCACCCTCCAACTATGAACACCTCAAGGAGCTCGAGTGGTTGATTGGCGAGTGGGTGGACGCGGGCGAAGGGTTCACGATTGACATCACCTGCCACTGGACCAAGAACCAGAACTTTATCGCACGCCGTTACGAAGTCACCAACGAAGCGCAGGAAATCGACGCTTCAGGGTTACAGATCATTGGCTGGGACGCCAAGCAGAAACAGATCCGCAGCTGGCTGTTCGATTCCGCCGGAGGCGTCATCACAGGAACCTGGACCAAAGGCACCGACCGCTGGACGGTCCAGTCGGTGGCAACGCTGGCCGATGGTGC
>JAUIHJ010000603.1 GCA_030432015.1 bacterium | reverse complement strand
AACTTACCAATAGCGAAGGTGCCGTCGGGGAAGCGGCAATCTTTGGTCACCCCGCACGCTGGATGGATTACAGCGGCCCGGTGCCGGCCGGAGCGTCGACGTCGCAAGGCAACGAGAGCCCGCTGGAAACGGTGACCGAGGGGATCACATTCTTCGACCATCCCGGCAATCAGCGTGATGGAACGCCGGTCCGCTGGCACGTGCGCGCGGATGGCTGGATGGGGGCGTCGCCTGGCATGGCGGAAGCACGGATGACCACCCAGCAGCAACCGCTCGTCCTGCGGTATCTGCTGCATGCTCACGGCAACGCGATTGATCGCCAACGGGCGGACGCCATTGCCGCTGAATTTGCGGCGCGGCCGCGGTATGGCGTCCGAAAGTCGAGCCGCAAGCATCAAAGCTATGAGATCGTGCGGGCATAGATCGACCGCGCCGCGACGATGTCGCCCAGAATGAGTTTGTCACGCCGGAGTGCCTTTTGTAGGATACAGGCTTGCAAGCGCACGGAAACAAGCATTGTCGCCAGGACGAATGTGACGCAACGGCGGGGCTTGATGGGCCGTGCGTCGCATCCCGCATGGCACTCCCACCAACTCCCGCACCCCGCAAGGCATGATCGATGCTTAACCTTTATGGCAGCCGAGGTGGACATTACTGCGACGGAGTTTCACGTCGCTCGTTCTTGAAGATCGGCGGCTTGGCCATGGGCGGGCTGGCATTACCGCAGTTGTTGCGAGCCGAAGCAACGTCCGGCGTCGGACGATCGCACAAGGCGATCATTATGGTCTTCCTTTCTGGCGGGCCACCCCATCAGGACATGTTCGACCTCAAGATGGAGGCGCCTGTCGAGATTCGCGGCGAATTTAAACCGATTCACACGGCCGTCCCCGGCATCGAAATCTGCGAGCATCTGCCGCGGCTCGCCGGCATGATGGATCGGTTGGTCCCCATCCGCTCGATTGTCGGTTCCGAGGGTCGGCACGCGGCGTTTCAGTGTCAGACTGGACAGACCGTCAAGCAGCAACCCGCTGGCGGATGGCCATCATTGGGAGCGACGATCTCTAAACTCAAGGGCCCCGCCTCCGCCGGGACGCCGCCATTTGTGGGACTCGCACCGAAGATGCGCAACGCAACATGGGCCGATCCGGGGCAAGCGGGGTTTGTCGGCCAGGCCCATGCGCCGTTTACACCCAATGCCAGCGGCGAAGTGAACTTGTCGCTCAGCGGCATCAACCTGCAGACGCTGGGCGACCGCAACGCCCTGATGAAAGACCTTGATCGTCTGCGTCGCGAGGTGGACAGCACCGGCGAAATTGCCGGTCTGGACGCGTATCACCAGCAAGCGTTCGGCATCCTGACTTCCAACCGCCTGGCCGAAGCACTCGACCTCGACCGCGAAGATCCGAAGCTGCGGGACCGTTATGGCCGCGGCGACGACGTGAATGCCGGATACGGCGATGCCGGACCGCTGCAGAACGATTATTTTCTGGCGGCACGGCGACTGGTGGAAGCAGGCGTGCGTGTCGTGACGTTGGCCTACGGGCGGTGGGACTGGCATGGCCGGCCCCATGGCACCAATTTCGAAAATGCGCGCGACCATCTCCCGCAGCTGGACATCGGCCTTTCGGCGCTGCTTGAAGATCTGGAGGCACGCGGGTTGCAAGACGACGTCTCCGTGTTGGTGTGGGGTGAGTTTGGTCGGACGCCCCGCATTAACAAGAAAGGTGGGCGGGATCATTGGCCACGCGTATCGTGCGCACTATTGTCCGGGGGCGGCATTCGCGCCGGGCAGGTGATCGGTTCGACAAATCGCCTGGGCGAACACGCCGAGACACGTCCCGTCCATTTCCAAGAGGTGCTGGCCACGATGTACCACAACTTGGGAATTGATGTAAATCGTGCCACGATCAACGACCTGCATGGCCGGCCACGGTATTTGGTCGATCACAGTGCATACCAGCCGTTACCCGAGTTGGTTTAGGACTTGTCATGCCCGCGCCCGAACCCAAGTGGTCGTTTCGCCATCCCAATGCCGCGTATAGCGTTGCGTTTTCGCCGGACGGAACACGACTCGCCACGGCCAGCTTGGATAACACCGCCAAGATCTGGAACCTGGAAACAGGAGACGAGCAACGGACGTTACGCGGGCATGGTGACGGCGTTTGCGGCGTGGAATTCCTCAGCCAGGGCCAGCAGCTTGTCACCGCGAGTTTAGACAAGTCGGTGAGGATCTGGGCGACGGATACCGGTACGCTGCTCGCGACGCTCAGTGGTCATCAAAACTATCTCACCTGCCTCGCGGTTTCAGAGGACGAACGCCTTTTCGCGACCGGCGGCTTCGACGACGTGGCCCGCATTTGGAATCGCGATGCGGGTACCAGCCAGCGTGTGCTCAGCGGCATTGGCGGTCCTGTGTATGCCGTCGCGTTCTCGCCCGATGGAACGATGCTGGCAACCGGCAACGAAAACCAGTCATTACAAATCTGGGAGCTAAGCACGGGCCGGGAAGTCCGCGCCTGTGCGGGTCACTCTGGAACGGTCGAATCGGTCGCCTTCGCCCCCGGCGGCTCAACGTTGGCTGCCGGCTGTGGCGACGAAACCGCTCGCATCTGGGATGTCGCCAGCGGTCGCCTGCTCGTGACCATGACGGGCCACGCTGGCCTGGTGAAGTGCGTTGCGTTTTCGCCCGATGGCACGCAGCTGCTGACCGGCGGCCAGGATGGGACAATCCGGCTGTGGGATGCGGCAACCGCCAAGGAGTTGGCCAAGATTGACGGCCATGCGAATTCGATCTACGACGTGGCCTTCTCGCGGGACGGCAAATGGCTCGCGTCGGCCAGCTTTGATCGCTTGACGAAGGTCTGGCACCTGCCGCGGTAGTGCGTCTCACAAGGAAAACTGAATGCGACCAGGATGCAGTTTTGCGTGCGGCGCCGTCCACTTGCTTTGCACCAGCCTGGTTGTGTTATCAGTGTCTTCGGCGTCGTCAGCTGCCGACTGGCCCCACTGGCGCGGCGCGAGCCGCAACGATGTCGTCGCGGAGGCATCGGGCTGGGATGGCACCCAGTGGCGGCTTCACGAATCGTGGGCAGGCAACGTTGGACAAGGGTCGACATCGCCCTTGATTGTGTCCGGAAGGCTCTACACCATGGGCTCGACCGACAGCGCAGAGACCGTCGTTTGTCTCGACGCCAAGAGCGGAGAGACGACCTGGACGAAGTCGTATGCGGCGCCGTTGTATGGCCGGCACAGCACCGGTGACAAGGGCATCTATGCCGGCCCCTGTTCGACCCCGGAATTCGATTCTGCGACCGGTTTTCTGTATACGCTCGGAATCGATGGCGATCTGCGCTGCTGGGATACCGGAAGTGGCGGCAAACAGGTTTGGGGCCTCAACCTTTACGATCGCTTCAATGCCCCGCAGCGTCCGGACGTAGGAGGTAAACGAGGCGGGCAGAGTCGGCGTGATTACGGGTACACCAGTTCTCCACTGGTGATGGGTGACACGTTGGTCGTGGAAGTCGGCGACACCAAGGCCGGGACCTTGAAAGGGTTCGATAAGCTGACTGGTGCGGTGCGGTGGCGTTCGGAAGTCCAGGACGAGGCGGGGCATTCAGGTGGGCCGGTGCCGATCACCATCGAAGGAATTCCGTGTGTCGCGAACCTCACAATGCGCAGGCTGGTCGTGATTCGTCTGGACGCTGGGCGTGCAGGCGAGACCGTGGCGGAGTACCCGTGGACGACTGACTTCGCCAACAACATCCCCACGCCCGCCGTGAGCGGAAACAGCGTGATCATTACCACGGCCTACAACAAGTACGCGATGTGTCGCCTTGATATCAAGCTCGGCAAAGCGTTGCTGGTTTGGGAAATCAACGACCCTTCCGGCGTCTGCAGCCCGGTCATTCACGGCGGACACGTCTATTGGGCCTGGCGTGGGGTACATTGTGTCGACTGGCAGACGGGTGAGGCAGTCTGGAAGGGTGACAAGGTGGGAACCGCCGGATCGTGCCTGATAACCGGCGATGAACGGCTGGTGGTCTGGGCGGATCGCGGCAATCTTTCTCTGGTTGAGACCGCGCGCCGCTCCCCCGCGGACTACACCGAACTCGCCCGCCGCAATGGCCTCTTTCGACGCGACGTCTGGCCGCACGTGGTCCTGGCCGATCGCCGGTTGTATTGCAAGGACCGGGACGGAAATCTGAAATGTTTACAAATTTCGAATTGATGGACTGCCTGAGATCCGCCGTCCATCCGTACCAGGCACGTCGTTCGCAGCTTCGCGGCTACGTGCGCATGCCACCGCGTACAGCGCCCGCCGCGGTTTCCCCGTAGCTGGCTGCAAAGAGGGGGTCGAGCGGACGGCTGTTGGGCGTTGCCAGCCACAGACGCAGGAGATGGCGACGACGGGCCGGGTCCGCGTGGTCTTCAAACTCGGACCGCCGATGCAACGTGACCATGTTGTTCATCAGCACCACATCCCCCGGCTGCTGGCGAAAGCTGGCGTGGAACGCCGGTTCGCCGGCCAACGCGTCGAGCGCATCAAGGGCCTCACGTTGCAGGTCCGTCATGGCCGGCACCTCGCCCGATTGATACGCTCGATCGATTAAGACCCGCAATAGTTGCGCAGCGAAGTGCCCTTGATAGATGGAAAAGATCGGCTGCTGATAATACGCAAACTTGTTCGCAGGATCGACGTTATGACGCTGATAGAAGTAGGGCTGCATCAGCACATCGACCAGATCGGGACGCCGCACCAACAGTTCGTTGTAAAGCGTGACCGCGCTGACGACATCATTCTCCCCGCCACGTTTGGCTTGTTGCAGGCAAAGAAAGGCGATCACGTCGCACCGGTCGCTGTGAAAACTGAGCCGTTTCCGTGAACTTGGCCCACGTGACTTCGGGTCACTCGGCGCAAATCCTTCGTCGCGAACATGAAACAGGTGTCTGCCATCCGCCGTTTGAGGCACGGTGGTTCCCAAGTGTGAGGCGATGCCACAAAACGCGAGGGCCGCTTCCGCCGCAGAAAGCTGTGCGAGCGGAAACCCACGCAAGATGCAGCACCCCGAGCCCTCTTCGAGATTGAGTTGTATTTCGGCCAGGCGGCCTGTGAACGTGGGCAGTTCAAAGTTCGCGGCCGTGACCTGCTCCGGCGCGAGGCGCTGGCGTTGCACGCTGGCGACCGCAGCCAGGATTTCATCGCTGGCGGTTTGATCAAGCTGGACGTTGAAATCCGGCCGCGAGAACAGTTCGTCTCCTCGCCAGGCCGCTCGGGATGCGATTCGAGTTGGCATCGCGTATGTTCTTGGGTACCTACGGACGATT
>JAUIHJ010000602.1 GCA_030432015.1 bacterium | reverse complement strand
CCCATGCAATCCCCGGTCCGGTGCCGCGCCACCCAAGGCGCGGGTGATCACCGTCACATTGTGATCGATCATGCCGAGATAGGTTCCTTCGTAAGTGCCAGGTTTTCCCATCGCGTCGGAAAACAACTCACCGCCAATCTGCACGTCCCAGCCGCGTCTTTTGGCGCCTTCGATAATCGCCGTTATGTTCTTGGAAGAAACACTCGATTCCACAAAAATAGCCGCAATCTTCCGCTCGACAATCAGGTCCACCAGATTGTTAATGTCTTGGACGGCGGCCTCAGATTCGGTGCTAAGGCCCTGAACCGAACGAACCTCTATGTCGTATGCACGGCCAAAGTAACCGAAGGCGTCGTGTGCTGTAATAAGTATCCGTTGCGCCCGAGGAATCGAGGCAATTGACTCTCTGGCATAAGCGTCCATTGCCTCCAATTCAGCGCGGTAGGCGGCAGCGTTGGCACGGTACGCGGTCGACTCCTCCGGATAGACGGCGGCCAGCGACGAAGCAACGTAGTCCACCCCGCGCATCCAGGCGCTAACATCCATCCAAACATGTGGATCGTAATGCCCCTCGAATTCTGGGGGTTCCCGAAGATATTGGCGGTCAATACCGTCCGTTACGGCAAACACGTGCCGGCCCGAATCGGCCAACTTATTCAGCTGCTCAGACATGCGCCCTTCGAGCATCAATCCCGAGTAAATCACGACGTCAGCCTGCAAGAGTTGACGAACATCGTTGCTGGTCGGCTTGTACAGGTGAGGGTCGACCCCTTCCCCCATGAGACCATTGACCGCAGTGCCCGCGGTATCCCCAACGACCACTGCGACGATGTCGGTAACCATCCCGCACGTTGTGACAATGTTCCTCGCTGAACCCGCGCCTGCCCTCCCCGCGCCGGCCGGTTGGCCGGATGGCTGGCTGCAACCGCACAACAAAATGACACAACACCACAACGCGACCCCGCACCCGCGGGAGAGAGTCTGGGCGGCGGTGGAAACTGGGGGAAATTCGATTCCGAACATCGGCAGGCATCGCAAGGAGGAATGAGACTCACTTTTTGAAGACCCAAAAACTATATTTTGCCAACCAAAACAAGTCAAGCCGGGTCCACCTCCTCGGACCCTGGGGCCCCCCCTCTCTTGAACCAGTTCGTCGCGATCACCACCAGCTTGCGATCCGGCCCCAACTCAGTCCGATTTCGCCGGCAAATTGGTTCTGGCCCCGTTTTAGTTGACGGCTTAAATGACCCTCGATAGGATGACCCGCACGATGGGTACCACGCTTGACTCGGGAAGCGTTCGTCAGTCCGGAGTGCGGTACTCCTGTCCCCGAGGTTGGCGTCGATGGGTTTGACGTACTTCAAGCGATACCGAATGGAATTCGATCTCGCGCATCTGCCTGGGTTGCCCCACGACGTCCCGGCGCCTTATTGGCTTAGCCCTTGGTCGAGCACTTTGGTCTCGGCGCATGCCGAGGCTAAATTCAGTAGCTTCTGCTATGAGATCGATGCCAACGTATTCCCCTGCTTGGGCAATCGGGAGGGCTGTTATCGTTTAATGTGCGAGATTGCTCGCCGGGACGGCTTCCTGCCACAGGCTACCTGGTTGCTGGAGCACCCGGGGCCCAACGGCAGTTCTGAGTTCTGCGGAACGATTCAAGGGGTGCGGGACAAGGGCGGATTTGGCGCGGTGCAGAACCTCGGGATCACGCCCGATCATCGCGGGCTCGGCCTGGGAACAACGCTCCTGTTCCACACGCTCTGCGGCTTTCGAGAGGCGGGCCTTCGTCAAGCGTACCTCGAGGTGACCGCGCAGAATGTGCGCGCGGTCCGCCTGTACCAGCGGCTGGGATTCCGCACCGTGCGGACGGTTTATAAGGCTGCCGACGTTGCGTATGCGTAGGACGAACAGTACGCTCTATTGGTCGTATCGCTGTCAGGCTCTGCACGGTGACCCGTCTCGACGCTTTTCGAAAACTCGCCGAGTTACGGACGGGCCGACCGCGGTCATGGCCAGCGTGGAGCCATGCCAGTATTCAGGCATCTCAGCGAGCAGCCCCCGGCGCCGAGTTTGAAAAGCAACCAACGTTCCCCGTTCCGGACCACGAGGCGACGCGTACGTGACCCAAGAGATTTACACCCATCAACTGGCCAACGGCCTCATGCTGTTGGCCGAAGCCATGCCCTGGCTCGAATCGGCCGCTTTTTCGCTTTCGCTGCCGGCCGGTTTTGCCCGCGACCCCGCCAACCAGCTCGGTCTTGCCAATTTGACGTGCGAGATGGTTCAGCGCGGATGTGGTGATCGAAACAGCCGGCAGTTTGTCGAGGACTTGGAAATGCTGGGCGCGGATTCTTCCGCCGGCATTCGCAATTCACATACGTCGTTTGTTGGCGCGATGCCCGCCGACTCCCTGGCCGATGTCTTGGCGATCTATGCCGACGTCGTTCGCCGCCCGCATTTACCGGCCGACCAACTCGATGACGCCCGACAAGTCTGCATCCAGGAGATCCGTGCCGCCGAGGATGATCTGGCCCAGACCGCAATGACCGCGGTGCGTCAGCGCCACTATGGCGATCCTTGGGGTCGCGTTCCGCATGGCGACGTCACCGCGGTGAGTTCGCTGCAGTGCACCGACATTCAACGGGATATCGCGCAGCACTACCGGCCCAACGATGCCATTCTGAGCGTCGCAGGAAAGTTCGACTGGCCCACAGTGCGTGATCTCGCCGAGCGGCTTTTTGGCGACTGGCCGGCAGCAAACGCGTCAGAGATCGTCGTCAGTCCACCGGCCGGCGGCTACCACCATCTGCAATCCGATTCCAGCCAGACGCATATTGGTGTCGCGTATTCCAGTGTGCCGTATGCAGACCCGGGCTATATGCAGGCCCGCGGTGCGGTCGGCGTGTTGAGCGACGGGATGAGTTCGCGATTGTTTACGGAGATTCGTGAAAACCGAGGGCTCGTCTACGCCGTTTCCGCCTCCTGCGATTCGCTCAAAGATCGGGGCGCCGTGGTCTGCTACGCCGGAACAACCACCGAACGGGCCCAGGAGACGCTGGACGTCCTTGTGGCCGAACTGGTGCGGTTGGGCGATGGCGTCGAGGAAGCCGAACTGAACCGCCTGAAAGCGCGGATCAAGAGCGGCTTGATCATGATGCAAGAGTCGAGTATCTCGCGTAGCCGTTCGATTGCTTTTGATTGGTACCATCTTGGCCGAGTGCGAACGTTGTCCGAAGTGGGCGGACTGATCGATGGCCTCACGTGCCAAAGTATTAACGCCTATTTGGCTGAACATCCGCCCCAAGACATGGTCGCGGTAACCCTGGGAGAGCATCCGTTGGAGACGACCATTGGAATTTCGTAATCAAACACTGGACAATGGTCTGCAGGTCGTTGCCGAATGCAATCCGAACGCATATTCATCGGCTTTCGGATTTTTCGTGAACACGGGAGCGCGTGACGAGACGGACGCGGTTTCTGGCGTCAGCCACTTCCTGGAGCACATGGTTTTCAAGGGGACTCCGACCCGCACGGCGGCGGACGTCAACCGCGAGCTGGATGAAATCGGGTCGCATTCCAACGCCTACACGAGCGAAGAGCACACCGTCTATTACGCCACCGTATTGCCGGAATATCAAACCGCTGTTGTCGATCTGCTCGGCGATATCATGCGTCCTTCGCTCCGCGAAGATGACTTCGAAGTCGAAAAGAAGGTCATCCTGGAAGAGATCGCCAAGTACGAAGATCAGCCACCGTTCGGAGCCGCGGAGAAGTGCATGGCGCTTCATTTTGAAGGCCATCCGCTCGGTCGCAGTGTCCTGGGTTCAGTCGAAAGCGTCACGGCGCTTACCGCCGAGCAAATGCGTGACTATTTCAACCAGCGTTACAGTCCAGGCAACATCACACTGGCCGCGTCGGGTAAGGTCGACTTCGACGCCCTGGTCGAACAGGTCGCGCGGCAATCCGCCGACTGGCAACCGTTCTCGGTACAGCGCCAGACGCCTCGCGCCGCCGCCCGATCAGCATTTGCCGTGTTCGAAAAACCACAGGCTGTCCAGCAGTACGTCGTGCAGATCGCCAATGGCCCGGCTGCTCTGGACGAAGACCGCTATGCCTGCCGTTTGCTCGCCAACGTGCTCGGGGATGACAGCGGGAGCCGCATGTTCTGGGATCTGGTCGATACCGGGGACGCCGAATTCGCCTCGATCGGCACGTATGAATATCAGGGGACTGGGATTCAGATGACATTTCTATGTTGCGCACCGGAAGATTGCGCAGCGAACCTCGAAAAGATCCGCCAACTGCAAGCGACGGTCGAGCGGTCGGGCATCAGGGAGGATGAACTGGAGCGAGCCAAGAGCAAGATCTGTTCCAGCATTGTCTTACAAGCCGAACGCTCGGCCAGCCGCATGTTTGGCGTGGGGACGGGCTGGCTGCAGCGACGCGAATACACCACCGTTCGCGAGGCCGTCAATCGGTACAAGGCCGTCACTGTCGCCGATGTGGCCGCGGTGCTTGAGAAGTACCCGTACACTACCAATACCACCGTCGCCGTCGGACCGAGCACCGACATCCAGCCGCCGGCGTGATGCCGACAATCGGCACAATCGTTTCCAAGTGACCGCACCGCCAGCGAATTGAGGGGCGGCTGCGCGGCAAACTCGGGAATCGGCCTCGTTGCGTACGATACCTACTCTCAGCGTGCGATGAGGAACGACTGTCAGCGACGGGCGCGTTGCGGCGGCAGTCGCTTGACGGCGTGGAGCTTCCAACTGCCACGTTGCGGCTCTTCAGCAACCACACCACAAATCCACTGGACTTTGCCCCCAGGCGATAGGCCAAGAATCCATCTGCGTTCGCCATTGAGTTGAAGGCACAACATCAACATGAGATGCACCCTACTCCTGGCACTCGCGGTTAGCGCCTCGCTCAATCATCAAGTGTCGGCGCAAGTGGACATTCACACCGCGTGCGGCCGGCACCTTGGGTGGGGCACGGGCCCCGGTTATCACGCCTATCCGCTGGGCGTACCAGGACATGGTTCGTGCTGCGAGCTTCACCAACGCGTCACATGCTCCACGTGCGAGTCGCATCCATCTGGAACGCCCGTCCTTTACCAACCGGGAAACGCCTTGCCGTCGGCGAACGTTGGCCACGCCGGCAGGGCGAACGCGCCACACCGATTACCCCGGGTCCAACAGGTCCCTGGCAACCAACGAACGCTTCCCCCACAACTCGCGCCCCCCCAGCGACTCGCGCCACCGCAAGACGTCGCACCGCCGGCGCCCACGGGCCCGTGGGCGCCGTCCCCCGCTGACACGCTGCCCGCACCC
>JAUIHJ010000601.1 GCA_030432015.1 bacterium | reverse complement strand
ACGTCGAAGAATCTGCTCCCGAGGCGTCACCCGCCACACGCGTTTGGAAGTTGCGCTTTTGTTAATGCCGGAGGAATGTCAGTTGGCACTCCAGGCTTCTGCCTGCCGCCGCTGCGAGGTTAACGGGCGCAACTTCAAAAATTCAAAACAGACGCGACGGGTCATGTGGCGGATTCGAAGCAGCGTTGCAGGATCTGTGCTGCCTGTTGATTGAATTGCCCCTGTGACATTACCTCGTCACATCCAGCCTGTCGGGCATCGGTGAGCGCCGTTTCATTGACGTGCGGGCCGTAGGCGACGACATGCATCGCGGGCGAACACGTGCGCAGTTCGGTGAGCAGAGCGGGCATGTGAGCGGCGAATTTTCCCAGGTCAACGATCAGCAGGGCCACCGGTTGCTCGCGCGATTTGGCGATCGCGGCGTCCGTCGACACGGCAATTTCCAATGGCCAGCCATGTTCCCGGGCGACGCTTGTTACGCGGGACGAGAAAAACAGGTCCGAGGTTAGGTAAATTCCGATCATGCGATCCTTCTGGATGAGATGTGACGCGATACAAGGATTCCTTCGGCACGACGTCCGTCGCCACAGGCGGCGGGCCGTGGAGCAAAACGTCCCCCGCATCTGGTGACCGCAACAACACTGCCGAAGCGATTCTGGCGTCGAGGCTGGTCGGACTCACGACGATCGTGGTCCATAATTGTCGGTTGCGCGGCGGGCGTCCGCCGGTGCCGTCCCGCAACGTTGAAGTTTGCCCTCGCTACACGGCCTCGGGTCCGATCGCCGTTCCGCCGATCTGAATGGCCTGCGCGACCGGCAGCACAAAAATCTTGCCATCGCCAATCGTGCCGTCGCCGCCGCTTCCCGCAACATCCTGGAGGATCCCAAGTGTACGTTCGAGAAAGTCGTCATTGACAACAATTTCCAGGGCGACTTTGCGGAGGAGGGTTGGTTGGTACTCGTTGCCCCGATATAGCTCGGTATGCCCTTGTTGTCGACCGTAGCCTAACGCATCGCCAACAGTCATTCGCTCGACGCCGGCCTGGGCCAGCGCCTCCCGAACAACATTCAGTTTGGTTGGTTGGATGATGGCGACGATCAGTTTCACCGTGACGACTCCGCAATGAGGAAATGCCTGGCCGGCCAGCGCTCGCAGTTCTTGATCGGTTTAGACGCAAGCCGCAAGTCGAGACGTTGCGCGATCAGGGCCTTTCGGTTTCTCAATTTAGACGTTTATCGTATCTGAAAACCCGCAACTTCAAAACTGACCCGCCGGGCTGGAGACGTAGCAGTTTGAAAAACACAATTGCCCCGGATGCTCATTTGCCGTTGTACGACAGGGGGCTCCGGTTTCGAGTTCCCCAGCGCGACGCCGCCATGTCATGATGCCGTGCGCTACCCCTGCAACCGTTTCCGTGCCGTGCTCGCTAGGTGCCGGCTACATTTTCCATAGCAGCACGATCGAGTAGAAGATGTCGTTCGGCTTGGCGCCATTGGGCGTACTGTCGTATTGATCGTTCAGCGACAGTTTCAAATTCAGATTGTGCACTTCGTCCAACAATACTTCATAGCTGGCCTTGGTGACGACCCGGTAGTTGGAAGCGTCTCGCCAATCCGGGAAAAAGTCGCTGGTCAGGCTGATCTTCTGGCGGTCGGTAAGTTGCTTGTCAAAGTCGGTGCCCAGCACGCCTTCCGGGATCCAGGACTCCGAAACGCCGCCGATTTCGACGGAGCCACCGGCACCAAACCTCACCTTCCATGTGGTTGCTTCGGTCTTGATGGCGGTGTAGCTAACACCGCCGTTGAGTGCGACACGGAGGTCGTAGGGCTTGAATTCATCGTAGAGTGTGGAGTCCTTCAAGAAGAGGCTCCACTTCGAATCCTTGATGCTCCGCTCGTAGGAAGCGTTGAATTGTGCGTTATGTTGCGTCTGCGCTCCGTCCGCGGTCGCCTTGTTATAGGCCAAATCGACGGCGAATTCGTCCCAATCGGTCTTATGCTTGAAGTTGAACCCGGTCTTCATGCTAAACGCTTCGGAGTTTCCATCCGAGCCGTTGAGCCCCAATTCGAATCCGCCACTGACCTTGCCTGGAAACATCCAGCGAGGGTCGTACCAGTGCCGCGTGGCCTCCTCGAGCGGCATCGGTTCGTCCACGATCAAGACCTCGGCCGCGGGATCGGGCAGAATCGGCTCCGGAAGCGTTTGGCTGGGCAGAATCTCTTCCACTGGCCAGCCGGAATCGTCTGATGGGACCGGCGTGACCTCGTCGGTGGCAGGCAGCCGCGACGGCGTTTGACCGGAATAGGGCGCGATGGGGGGCTGGGCCAATGCCTGGGTTGCTGTGGCAGCTAGTAGGAGCATGCCCAACATGCAACGAATCAAACCTGCACGCATGAAGCAACGTCTTGGGGAAAAAGAAATGAACTTCTCTCGATCGATCACGTTATAATGCGGGTCGGCTTATAGCAGAAACGCTCATGACAGGGCAATTCCGATTCCACCGGCAGGCGGTGATTCGGCGCTTGGTGGCAACGTGCTGTGAGTCACCACGGGACGAGTGGTTGCGCCCAGGCAACTCGGTGATTCGATTGCTCCGCGGTGCTGCAACGCCGTGCTGCCCGCCGCGAACGTCCTCCGTCTTCCCACCGATTTCCCCTCAAGCTCAGCCCCGATCATGCCCCACGAAGACTTCGAAATTGACAGCCTGGCAGCCTTCTTGCACTTATCTCCCGCTAAGGTTGCCAAAATGGCGGACCGCGGCAAACTACCGGGAAGGCGGATTGGCGGCCGCTGGCGTTTCTCGCAAGCCGAAATTCATCATTGGTTGGAAACCCGAATTGGCGCTTCTGACGCAGAGGAACTTGTCGAAGTCGAGGAAGTCTTGGGGCGCGATTCAAGTCAGCCGGAGGAGGCGGCGATCTCGATCGCGGCCTTGCTGCCGGCCGAGGCGATCGCCGTGCCGTTGGCGGCACGTACCCGGAATTCCGTGATTTTGGCAATGACCAAGTTGGCGGCCGATACGGGGCTCTTGTGGGATCCGGACAAGATGGCCGATGCAATTCGAGCTCGAGAGAGCCTGCATCCGACCGCCCTGGACAATGGTGTGGCGCTTCTTCACGCGAGGCGTCCCCTGCCGACCATTCTGGCAGAACCCTTCTTAGCACTGGGAATCACTTCCAGCGGCATCCCCTTTGGGGGTGGCGTCCTAACCGATCTATTCTTTCTTGTCTGCTCCTGCGATGATCGCGGTCATCTGCGGCTGCTGGCCAGGCTCAGCCGACTGGTCGGTGACGCAGCCTTGCTAGCAGAACTGCGGAGCTGTCAAACTCCCGCCGAGGTGCTGGCTTGCATTGAAGAATGTGAGCAAAACTTGCCGAGCTAACCGTTGGTCGTGCCAGCTTCCGGTGCGAAGTTCGAGAAAGCGAAATTCATGGTTCTACGCCGCGTGCTGTTGATCGGCGACCATCGCCACGGTGAGTTTGCCAGCGCCATCGAGTGGTTGGACGAGCACAGTTTGCTTTCGGTGGCTGCGACGCCGGCCGAGGCGATTCGTGCGATGGGATATCCGGCCCTGCTTCCAGAGTTGGTTGTGGTTGCACAACCACGGCCGAGCCAGTTTGCTGAACAGCAGCTCGAATTGGTGCATCGTCTGGCGCCGTTGGCGCGGCTGGCTGTCCTGGCAGGGTCCTGGTGCGAAGGAGAGATGCGTACCGGCCATCCCTGGAGTGGCGCACTGCGGCTGTACTGGCACCAGGGCGAGGCACGCTTGCGTGAACTGTTGAGCGATACCAGTCCGGGCTGGTCACATCCCCGCACGGCCACCGAGGTCGAGCGGCTATTGGGGGTCCCAAATGTACCGGTAACCGGCGAACAAAAAATGATCGGCATCGGCACGGAATCCGCAATCACCTATCACGGCCTGGCCGCGACCTGCGCCGCGGCCGGGTATGCGTCCGTCTGGATGCCGCCGCGGCAACTGACCATGGTTCACCATGTTGCCGCGGGGATCTGGGACGAAGCGCATCGGCCAGAGTCGGTCGAAGCCCTGCACGCGTTTGTCAAAGGCCTGGGGCATGCTCCGATCGTGGCGTTGCTCAATTTTCCCCGTCTGGCCGACTATCAGCGGCTCCAGGCCGAGGGAATTTGCCAACTTATCGCCAAGCCCTTCATGAATGCGGACCTGATCGGCATCCTTGAGAACCAGCTCCAGGCCGTTGCAAAACGCCAGCAGCGGGCGGTCGCGTAGCGAGCAGTTCGGCTCAATCGCGCATGCCATAGCCGCGCCAAGCGGCTGGCAGCGGTGCCACGATTTCGACCGGCGTCTTTAAGACCGGGTGTTCGAATTTCACGCTTCTCGCGTGCAGCCCGATGCCGTTGGGGAATTTTCGTCGCGAGCCGTACTTTCGGTCCCCGAGAATTGGGACGCCGTGATGAGACAGTTGGAGGCGAATTTGATGCTTGCGGCCAGTGAGAAGTTCGACCTCGACCAGGACCGCGCCGGTGACGCGGCGGACCGTACGGTAGTTGAGTCGTGCTTCCTGTGCTTCTGAATGCGAGCTCGAACTGACATGCATCCGGCGGTGGCGTTCGTCTTTGCGTAGCCAGTCAACCAGACTGCCCTCAGGTGGATCTGGCTGCGCCTCCAGCAGCGCCCAATATTGTTTCTCGACGCGGCGGTCGCGAAATTGTTTGGTCAGCCGTGCCGCCGACTTGGACGTGCGTGCAATCACAACGGCGCCGGTTACGGGTGCATCGAGCCGACTGACAATTCCCAAATAGACGTTTCCCGGCTTGTCGTACTTCTGTTTGATGTACTGTTTGGCAGCAGCCAACAAGCTTGGCTCACCTTCGGGAACACCCATCGTCGGCAAATGGGCCGGCTTATTGACGACTAGCAGATGGTTGTCTTCATGCAGCACGGAGAATAGCATTTGGCGGTGACCAATCAACCTGAATCGAGTTTGAGTTTGACATTCGCCGGCATCGCGGCGCGTTGAATCACGGAAGAGTGTGTAATGATGACCCCGTCTGAGAGGAAGCTGGTCTTGGCCAGCCAGTCGCCCCGTCGTCGCGAATTGCTGCAAGCGGCCGGCTATACGTTTGAGGTTGTGCCGCCGCGCGACGGCGTCGAATCCGGGAGCCTGACGCGGGAATCCCCGCAGGAATTTGTCGCTCGACTAGCGTATCAGAAAGCTGCCGATGTCGCAGGACGCTGTCCGCCGGGAATCATCATCGGCTGCGATACCGTGGCCGAGTGTGATGGGCAGATCCTCGGTAAGCCGCGCGACCGGGACGATGCCAGGCGGATGTTGCGTCTGATGAGCGGCCGGGTGCACCAC
>JAUIHJ010000600.1 GCA_030432015.1 bacterium | reverse complement strand
CGGCATCAATACGCACCCTGAATTTGGCAAACGGGTTGCCCAGGCGCTGGCGACCGATACAGACATTCCCTTCGTCGAAGCAGTCAACCATTTTGAGGCCAACGCTCAGCGGGACGGCGTGGTTTCCTGTCACGGGCACCTTCGCACGATTGCCACCACACTGTTCAATGTGTCCAACAATATTCGCTGGCTTTCCTCGGGTCCCCGTTGTGGATTCTACGAGGTCGTGCTGCCGGACCGACAACCGGGAAGTTCGATCATGCCTGGGAAGGTGAACCCGGTCATGTGCGAGAGCATGATGCAAGTCAACGCGCGCGTTTTAGGCAACGACCAGACGATCACCGTCAGCGGCGCTGCCGGCG
The DNA here is from genome assembly GCA_030432015.1 of bacterium. Classification (GTDB taxonomy): domain Bacteria; phylum Planctomycetota; class Planctomycetia; order Pirellulales; family Pirellulaceae; genus ARS98. The sequence continues at coordinate 4,980 of JAUIHJ010000600.1, read as the reverse complement.
GCCAGTTTCAGCTCAACATCATGATGCCGGTCATGGGCCACGCCATCCTGGAGAGCATTCAATTGCTCGCATCGGTCACCCAGGCGTTTGTCGATTTCTGCGGTGAAGGAATGCAAGCGAACGAGACAGGCTGTGAGGCGGCGGTGGAGCAGAGCCTGTCCATGGTGACCAGTTTAAACCCCTTGATTGGCTATGAAAAAGCTTCACAACTGGCCAAGCAAGCGTTCAAATCAGGAAGAACCATTCGCGAACTTTGTCGGGAAGAAGGCATCCTGCCGGAGGACACGCTGCAAGACGCCCTCGACCCCATGAAGATGACCGAGCCTCAACCGTAACGCCGGTTTCTCGCCGCAATCAACCAGACGCGCCTCGGCGCTCCACGTTTCACGGAGGAAACGAAGATGACACGATGCTTTTCCTGCTCGCTCGGGGCGGTGTTTGTTCTGACCTGCTGGCTGCTTTCCAGCGATCCAGTGCGCGCCGAATCAGACGCCAAGACACTGATTGCCGAGGCGTATCAGAAAACCAAGAGCGCCAAGACGGTTGATGAGCTGACGACAATCATCACACTCTGCCAGCAGGGCCTGGAGGTCGGCACCACCGCAGACCAGGAAAAATACCTGAACCAACTCCTGGGGTGGTCCCACAACAAGCGTGGTGAGGCGCTTGTCGAACAGTCCTTGGCGGCGCTGCAGGGGGATGACCAAGAGCAAGCCATCGCCCTCGACGCACGGGCCTTGGCGGACTTCGAAAAATCCGTTGCGTTCGACCCGGGACGTTGGAAGTCGCTTCATAACCGGGGTGTTGGCTATGCCCTCATCGACGAGTTCATGAAGGCCGTCGCGGACTTCAATGCCGTCATCGAGTTAAAGCCGGACTACGTCAACGCATGGTTCAATCGGGCCGAAATTCGATACGAACTGGATCAATTGGACTTGGCAATTGAAGACTACACCGAGGTCATCCGCCAGTCGCCGGATGACTTTGGGGCGCATACGGGACGCGGCCACGCCAATTTTCGGGCCGGGCGAATGCGGGTGGCCTTGAACGACTACGAAGAAGCCGTGCGGCTGAATCCCGGGAGCACCGACGCGCTGGTTAATCGCGGGCGTGCCCGCCAACAACTCGCCATGTGGGAACTCGCGGCCGGCGACTTCCGCGAGGCCATCGAACGTGATGCGAAATCGGTCGCGGCCTACCAGGCAGCCGCCTGGCTGATGGCAACCTGCCCCGACAGCCGATTTCGAAACGAAAAACTCGGCCTGCACGCCGCCAAACGGGCCGTCGAACTCGCCACAACGGACGCACTGACCGCCACGCACCTGGACACTTTGGCTGCCGCCTTGGCCAACGCGGGGCACTTCGAGGAAGCGCAAAGCCGACTTCGGCAGGCACTTAAACGGGCGACCGACGACGAGGCTGTCGAACTGCGTCAGCGGCTGGCCCTGTATGCCGCCGGCAAACCCTATCGCGAACAGGTCGTTGCCGCCAACGGCCTTGACCAGTGAGCCTGCCCCTCAGCGGCCGGATTGGATGAAGCAGGCGGCATCGCCAATGGCTTGACCTCCCGTTTTTTGCTGCCGAATCGGGTTTTGGGGTGCAATAAATCGAATTCACGTCCGATTCGTCCGGAGGTGCGGATTGTGATTTTTGCGCGAAGCGGGTAAATCGGGTGGATTTCGCCTTTCCCAGAAGACGATTAGGTGTAGAATGGGTCAAGTTTGCGTCCGAGCGGTATTTTTTCGGAGGCAATACCCACCCCCAAATCGGTTGGATCTCTCCACCGAAGTGGTGTCGGTTTCACAGGTTGTGTTGTGGCTCCGATGCACGAAACGCCACGGCAACGCGCGTACGCGTTGATGTGTCAAAACGTGGCCCCTGACCCCTTTCAGCATCCCCAGTGATGTAATCGAACGATGAGTCTCAGCAAACTGCGAAACATTGGTATTTCCGCCCACATCGACTCGGGCAAAACGACCCTCAGCGAGCGCATCCTGTTTTACACAGGGCGAATCCATCGGATGGAGGAGGTCCGCGGCGACGGTGCCGGTGCCACGATGGATCACATGGAGCTCGAAAAGGAGCGGGGAATTACCATCACCAGTGCCGCGACCAGCGTGGTTTGGGACGGGCATCCGATCAATTTGATCGATACCCCCGGCCATGTCGATTTCACGGTCGAAGTGGAACGCAGTCTTCGCGTGCTCGACGGCGCCGTCCTGGTGCTGTGCTCGGTAGGCGGAGTGCAGGCCCAATCGTTGACAGTCGATCGGCAAATGAAACGGTATCGCGTTCCGCGACTGGCGTTCATCAACAAGATGGACCGAACCGGTGCTGATCCGATCAGCGTCTGCGAACAGATGCGCGAGCGACTTGGCTGCGATGCAATCCTGATGCAGTTGCCGATTGGTCTGGGCGATAAATTTGAAGGGGTCGTCAACCTGATCGAAATGGAAGCCATCTTTTACGATGGCGTCGATGGCGAGACGATTCGGATCGCGGAGATTCCCGCGGCGCTTCAGGAAGATGCCGCGGCTGCACGGACCCAGATGCTGGAACAGTTGGCGATGTATAGCGACGAACTCATGGAACTGCTTCTCTCGGAAGAGGATGTTCCAACTGAGTTGGTCCACACGGTCTTAAAGACCTCGATTCAGGGCCAGGACGTCACGCCTGTTTTTCTCGGCTCAGCCTACAAGAACAAGGGCGTCCAAACATTGCTCGACGCCGTCGTGCGTTACCTCCCTTCCCCGCTGGAACGCGAGATCGTCGCCAGCGAGCCGGACAATCCCGGTGTCGCCGTGCCACTGACCCCGGACGACAAAGAACCGTTCGTGGGGATGGCCTTCAAGCTGGTTGACGAGTCGTTCGGCCAATTAACGTTCATGCGAATTTATCAGGGACGTGCGGAGAAAGGGCAGACGTACTTCAACCAGCGGACCGGTCGGAAGGATCGTTTCAGCCGCCTGTTGCGGATGCATGCGGACAAGCGTGAGGAAATTGATTCGGCTGGTGCGGGCGACATTATCGCCGTCATGGGCATTGACTGCGCCAGCGGTGACACCTATGCCGCAACCTCAAACTATTGCACGCTGGAAAGCATCTTTGTCCCCGACGCCGTGATCAAGATGGCCGTCACGCCCCTGAGCCGCGCCGATGCAGACAAGCTGGGGAAAGCCCTGCAACGCTTCCGTCGCGAAGACCCAACGTTCCGTGTCTCCAGCGATACCGAAACCAATGAAGTCCTGATCGCGGGCATGGGCGAATTGCACCTGGAAATCTACATCGAACGAATCCGGCGTGAGTACGGAGTCGCGGTCGAAGTCGGTGCGCCGAAAGTCAGCTACCGCGAAGCCCCAACGATTGCCGCGACGTTCGATTACAAACACAAGAAGCAAACCGGTGGATCGGGTCAATTCGCTCATATCAAGGGCCGTTTGGAGCCAATGCCGGAAGACTCTGAAGACGACGTCTTCACCTTTGAAGATTCGGTCGTCGGTGGTCGAATTCCGAAGCAGTACATTCCGTCGGTCGAGAAGGGATTCCGGGAATCCATCGTCAAAGGACCCATTGCGGAATTCCCCATTGTCGGTGTTGCTTCCTATCTCGAGGACGGTTCGTTCCACGAGGTCGACAGTTCCGATCGCGCCTTCCAGACGGCAGGGCGTGCCTGTTTCCGCGAAACCTTCAAGAAGATGAAGCCGGTTCTGCTCGAGCCGATCATGAACATCGAGATCGAATGCCCGGAGAATTTCCAGGGGTCGGTGGTCGGCGATGTGACGTCACGACGCGGTATCATCACCTCGACGGACGTGCGTGATGCGACCGCCAGCATCAAAGCCGAAGTTCCGCTCGCCGAGACCTTCGGTTATGCCACGGATCTTCGCAGCATGACGCAAGGCCAGGGAACGTTTTCGATGGAATTGCTGGGATACCGCAAAACGCCTGGCAATGTGCAAGAGGACGTTGTCGCCGAGAAAAAGCAGGCCCAATTGGTGGGTGCCAAGTAGGTCTCGCGCGGCACAGACGATCCACGTCCCAACTCGCGAACTTTCGAGGCGTGTGTGGTTGCGCGCCGATGAGGGGTCGCGTTCGCAGGAACCCTTGCTTCGCTGCAGCTTGGATTGGGGACTGTTGCGCCAGCCGAAACCCGTTGCGTCGGCTTTTGACGTTGGCACTTGCGATTGCCGCAGGCATACCGGTTTCTAACCTGGGGTGCAAACCCCAGAGATATGTCGTCTGGGTTGCTCAAGAGCCGCGTCGCGGCTGACGCGTTTATGTTCCGGTTTCCTTGCGGGGTGGCCCCCCAGGTTCGTGCCTGCGGCGGCTCATTCGCACAACGTCAAGACGCGTCAGTCAGGGACCTCCGGTGTGAAGGCGTCATCGCTCGCCTACGCTGCGGCTTACTGTTCTGCTCGCCAACCCGAACTCGTCGTGTTATCAAGGGACGACGCGGTCAGGCGTACGTTGCGGCGACACCCACGGGTCGATAACCGGCATCGCGGCGCCGATCGCGGTCTTTGCCGAGGACGGTGAAGCCCCTACTTCGAACCGGCTGCGCCGACCGGCGTCACCGCCTCGCGTCGTTCGGCGGGCGGCTTGGCAACGTCGCGAACCTCCTTGTCGTCAGACGACTTCCTGGGGCTGCGGCGACGCGAAGCGCGGCGTTTCCGGGGTTTCTTCGCTTGATTTCCGGCAGCAGCGGAGTTGTCTCGTGGCGAGGATTCGCCACGCGGCGGCGAATCTGGTTTGGTCGCGGTCTGCATCCAGGCCGATAAGAGTTGCACCTGCTGATCGGCGAGGTCACGCAACTGTCCAACTTCATGCGAAAGTTGATCGTGCTGGCCGGCGAAGTCGCTCCGTTGCGCGGCGATCGATTGCTCGAGACCGCGCAGCCGCTGAACGGCGTCCGCCGCGACCTTCGCCCGCTCGGCCGACGCACTGTCCGACCGTGTGCGTGATGCCCGAAATTCGTCTAAA
>JAUIHJ010000599.1 GCA_030432015.1 bacterium | reverse complement strand
CAGCGACGCCGGGCTGGTGGCCGCCACGAACTGCTCGATGGTGGCTCGTGAGACCTCGCCGCGCTGCCCCAGGGTGCCGAAACAAACAGCATCGCAAGTGGTTGCGAGTCGCTCCAAGGCGGGGCTCCAGGCCAAGTGGTCCCACGCCGAATTTGTCGCAAAGCGATAGCTGGCGACGCCGGCCGCGTCGAGTTCCACCAGTACCTGGCCCGTCTCCCGTTCATTGCGCTGCACGCACGTCGTGTTGACACGATGCTCCGCCAGGCAGGTCAGGGCTTGTTCACCCAGGTCATCGCGGCCAAGGGCACTGACCAGGAAGACGTCCGAGCTGCTGCCGGCCAATTCGGCGGCGCTGCAGGCGAAATTTGACGGCGCTCCACCAAACCTTGCGCCGTCCGGGAAAACATCCCAGAGCACTTCACCCAGGCCAACAATGGTTTGCTGCTTCATGACTCTTGATCCTCCGTGATTCGGCTTTGCGACGACCGGCCGCCAGGTGCCCGAGCGCCGGGCGGCTACGGTTCGAGCGACTTCTCGCCGATTTCACTCGGATCGACGACCACCTGTTTGATCCGGCTGCGGTACCAGGTGTAGGTGATGTGAACCAGACCGTTGTCGTCTTGAATCATGGCGGGGTAACTGAATTCACCCTTGTTTTCACGTTCCAGGTCGCCGACCTGGGTCCAGGTGATACCGTCGGTGGAGATGGCCAGACTCAGGATCGAGCGGCGGCCCCAGCCGGTTACCCCTGAATCCAACGGGTTGTAGACCAGGAGATGACGACCGTCTTTCAGGGTGACGGACTCGATTCCCGAATTCGGGTTGGGCAAGTCGGTCTTGGTCAGTTTCGACCAGGTTCCGCCACCGTCCACCGAACTGCTGGTTGCGATCACGCCTTCCTTGGTGCGGCAGAGAACCTGGATCCGACCGTCAGGATGCGTGAGAAATGTGGGTTGAATCGCATTGAATTGGCTGGCATCGTTGATCGGGCCGATGCGGTTCCAGGGGGTTGTCGGCAGGCCGTCGACCAAGCGGACGGATTCAAAGTGAACGCGCCAGCCGTCGTATTCGGTGGAAGAGCCGCACAGCAAGGTGGCGTTGTCATCCAGCAGAAGCGGTTTGCAGCGAACCGGTCCGTCGATACCGGTCGGCAAGCGACGGCGTTCAACAAATGTGCGGCCACGGTCGTAGCTGACCATCATCTCTCCCCACCATTCGCGCGGGTTTGGCCCCACCTTGAAGAACAATAGCGTCGGTGCGTCGCCGGGCGGTTGGTACAGGACCGGATTCCAGCACGGATACCTGAGGACGTCATTGGTGTCGGAATCTTTGTTTTCATCGGAATCTTTGTTTTCATTCGCCTGGGCGCTGCCGGTCGCTTGACCCGCGGAGCGCACGTGCTGAACGCCATTGGCGACCTCAATGGGCCTGGTCCAGTTCAGGCCGTCATGATACGCCGTCCAAATGCCGACGTCGGTTCGGCCTTCTTTCGAGCCGCCGAACCAGGCCGCGACGAGCCCCCGTGACGTTTGGCAGATCGTCGAGGCATGGCATTCCTTAAATGGCGCTTTTTCGTAGATAAACTCTTCGCGAACCAGGCCCGGAAACCTGGGAGGCGCACGTTTCGCGGCTGGGCGAGCCGTGGTTTCCTCTGCTGCATACGCCACACATTCATCGTGCGCGATATGGTAGATGCGCCCGTTTTCACTTCCGACGAGCAAGTCCGGCTTGCCGTCCCGGTCAAAGTCACAAACCGCGGGGCTCGACGTATGTCCGGCGACGTTCCGCTTGGCCAGATTGCCGACCTTCTTCAGAACGACTTTGCCGTCGCGATCTTCACAATTTCGATACCAGGTTGCGTTCTCCGAGTTGACCAGCAGGTCTAAGCGCGAGTCGCCATCCCAGGCCCCGATCGACCACACGAACCGGCATTCAAACGGACGGGCAGCATCTGTTCGTCAACGAATATCCGTTCGGCCGACTTGCCGCCACGTCGTAGCGTCAGGAAGCCTTCCTGGTCAAGCATCACCAGATCGAGCGCCTGGTCACCATCGAAATCGACCGCCACGGGTGTCGTACGCCATTGGGTCAAGGTGGCGCTGGACGGCGACTGCCACCAATACCATTTGGGAGGAAGCTCGCTGAGGCCTGTATCCCAAGGCCGCGCGACGAGTGTCCCGGAGTCGTTCCGCAGCAGCCCCAGACGTGCCAGGATCGAGTTGTAGATGATGTCGCCGTCGCCGTCGCCATCCCAGTCTGCCACGGACAACGTGGTGTAGCCCCACTTGGCTTCACACGGACCTTGAATGGAACCATTGTCCCCCGCCATCACGCGAAAGGGCTGCACGTCGCCAGTGGCCGTCTGCACATTGAGCAGCTGCGGCGCATTCCATTTCGGGAGTCCGTTGGCGGCCGCGCCGAGATTCTCGAACATGCCTATCGAACCTGCCGTGTTGCCACAGAGGATGTCCTCGTCGCCGTCACCGTCCCAGTCATAGGCAAACGGCGTGGCCAACGCGCCAAACTTCAGCGTGTCTGCTTCCTGCTGGAAATACCTGGGCGACTCAAATACGGGCAGGTGATCGCGGAGCCGGCCGCTGTTTTCGACCAGTGCCACCCGGCCGTCCTCGTCGCCGACGATCAGATCCAGGTCGCCATCTGCGTCCCAATCCACGGCGGTCGGTGTGATCATCTGCAGGTGCATAACCAGCGGGTCGCCCGCAGCGTCCCGTAGTTTCTGGCCGGCGGCATAGGTGGGCTCGGTTCGTGAGCCGGTGTTTTGAAAGTAGGTGAATCCGTCCAGAAATTCGCCACACAGCAAATCCAGGTCGCCGTCGCCGTCGAAGTCCGCGAAGTTGGGGCAAGGCCAACCGTAGACATCGATCTCGCCGCCGCCGGCTCGCAGGCGTCGCGGTGATGTCGAATACTTGGGTGCTTCGTCAGAGCCTTCGTTGGCGAGTAGATAGACGTAGCCATGTAGTGGACCGTTGCGCCACGTCCCGTGACGATCGTAGGCATGATCCCAGCCCAACTCGGTCCAGTCACCCGAGCCCACGACGATATCCTCGTCACCGTCGCCGTCAAAATCCACGTATCGCCACATGTTACCCCGGGTTCGGCCCTGGACGCGGTGGTTGGGATTCGGGTGAGCGTCAATCTTGGTCGGTTGGCTGAAGTCGAATTTGCCCGTCGTGGCATCGCGGCGGTATGCCTTGCCCGGCAGCATGACCACCGCATCGCCGTTGACGTTGCTGAGCATCATGAAGTGGTAGCCGTTGCCGAGACGGACCGCTGGCTTAAAGACTGGCATCTTCTCGTGCGGATCCTGGGAAGGATTCTCGAACAGGTAAGTGCCTTGAGAAGGCTTGTCCGGGCAGCCGACCAGCAGGTCCATATCGCCATCGCCGTCGTAGTCCAGGGGTAACGGAAAGGCCCAAAGGCCGACCCCCAGATCGACAACGAGGCCTGGATTGTTGTAAGCCAGCGGGTGCAGTTTGTACTTGGCGTCCTCGGCCGTCAGATTCGACACAAGGATCGCCGCGAGGGACCACAGCAGGAGGATTCGGTAGCGCAAAATTTGTGGCCTGTCCAGGTAACGGTTCACGGTCTCTCCTAGGTTCTAACGAGCCGAAAGCAAACACCTGCGACGCTCTCAGCCCGACTGCCTGTTGCTTATTCCCGGTGGGGTGTTTCCGACGCAGGCTGCATTCTCGCTTGAGCCATGCGGGTATGCAACGTCGCCTTGTTCGACCGCCCCATGTTTGCTAACGCAGCCGGGCGCGCGTCGGCGCCCTCGAGCTTGCACTTAGTTTAGGCCGCTGAGCGGCGGTGCGAAGGCGACGGATCGAAAACGCCTGCCGCGGTTTCGCGGCTTGCTCGCGACTCGGCGGCGAATTGCCACGAGCCTGGCGCCGTCCAACTAGCACGCCCAGACCGGGTCGCCCAAGACTTCAAATTTGGGGGTGATGCCGAGTCCCGGGGCAGTGGACGCCGCCATGCGCCCGTCGACGCGCTGCGGTGCGCCGTCGGCAATGGAAGTGGTGACGTAACTGTTGAAGTCGGTCGACGTAAACAGGAATTCAGTCGGCGTGCTGTGCGCCAAATGTGCAATGGCGGCCGTGATGATATCGCCGCCCCAACTGTCCTCGATGGTCATCGCAATCCCCAGCGACACGCAGAGATCACGTGCCTGCCGGGCCTTGGTCAGGCCGCCGAATTTGCTGATCTTGATATTGACCGCATCCATCGCATGATCTGCGGCCCCTCGCAGGATGGCGTCAATCGAATCAATGACTTCGTCCAACACAAATGGCAAGTTCGTATTCCGCCGGATGCTCAGGCATTGGTCGTACGTGGCACACGGCTGTTCAATGTAGACGTCGACGTCGCGGACGGCATTCACCACACGCATCGCTTCATGCTGCAGCCAGCCAGTATTGGCGTCCGCGATCAGTTTGTCGCCCGGTTCGAGTATTTCGCGCACGGCCCGGATTCGATCGATGTCCTCGTCGGGCCGGCCTCCAACTTTCAATTGAAAACGCCGATAGCCTTCGGCCCGATATCCGGTGGTGTTGTCCGCCATCTCCACCGCGGAACGCTGCGAAATCGCACGGTAGAGGACAACGTCCTCCCCGTATCGACCCCCGAGCAATGAGCAGACCGGCAACCCGGCGACCTTGCCCAAAATATCCCAGCAGGCCATGTCGATCGCCGACTTGACGTACGGGTGTCCCTTCATCGTCCGGTCCATTGCCAAATTCAGGGCCTGAAGTTGGAGAGGATCCAATCCGATCAGTTGCGGGGCGAGCTCCTGAATCCCGGCCCGCGCTCCGGACGCATACGCCGGGAGATAGACGGGACCGAGCGGGCAAACTTCCCCGAAACCGGTCACGCCGGCATCCGTTTCAACCTGCACGACGGTCGAGTCAAACACCGCGACACTCTTGCCTTCAGACCAACTGTAGTTGCCTTCATGCAGTGGCAGGTCAACTTGATAGACTTTGATACCTGTAATGTTCATGGACGGATTCTCATGGTTGATTAAGACGTTTGCAGGGGCAGTCGTGACCATCGACCTTGCGCACGATTGTCAGCTGCTCGGCCTGTGCGTCATCGCCGCGCGGGTTAAATTGTACCTGTGGGAAGACGTTACTACTTGGCTCTGGGGCGTGTCAAATCGTGAAATCGCGCACATCACTGCATGAGGCTGGTCAGCCTGAGGTCACCGCAGGGCGGTCAGCCGCCATGCACGTGGACCGCATCGGTCAACACCCGCGAGCTCGTCCCCCCACTCGTGGGTGCTTCATCCGCGACGTCGATGCCCACCAGCGCGCCCGCCGGCGC
>JAUIHJ010000598.1 GCA_030432015.1 bacterium | reverse complement strand
GAGGAAGCGAAGAAAGCGGCTGAAGCGAAGAAAGCTGCGGACGCCAAGAAAGCGGCCGAGGAAAAGGCGGCCGCCGAAAAGAAGGCTGAAGAGGAAAAGAAAGCGGCTGACGAAAAGAAAGCTGCCGCGGAGGCAAAAGCCGCGGAAGAAAAGAAAGCTGAAGAGAAGCCACCGGCCCCGGCAGCAGCCCCACCGGAAGCCGAAAAGGCACCGGTAAAGCAGGGCGATGCGAAAACGGAGTGATCCTGACCGCAGGCCCTGGTGATGCGAGAGGGGCAGTTACCCAGGTCACCTTTCGGGGCTTACGGTCCGCTTGTATACTCGACTGATACCAGTCCCCTCGCAGGTGCAACGTAGCGGCGGGATCTGGCTTTGGTCGCGATATGGCGGCTCCGCCGGGAATAATCGCAACGGGTCGGTGTGTCTTCAATGCCAAAATACGTTGTCCGCTTTGGATCCATGCGAACGCTGGGTGTCTTGTCGACCCGCGGCGGTGATCGGTACGTTCGCGGCAATGAAGTCGTTGCCCGGACCAATCGTGGCCTAGAAGTCGGCAGTATTCTTTGCGAAGCCACACCCCAAGCGCTAAGCGCCATTAAGGACCCAACTCACGGTCAAGTCCTGAGATTGCTGACCGCCGAAGATGTCAACGAGCACAGTCACATCCAATCTCGGGAACCGACCGAATTCGAAACCTGTAAACGGGTTGTCAAGGAGTTAGGCCTCGACATGGAGCTTGTCGAGATCGAACACCTGTTCGGTGGCGAGCGGATTGTGGTTTATTATCTCGCAGAGCAACGCGTCGACTTCCGCGAACTGGTCAAGACGCTCGCGGCCGAGTTGCAAACGCGAATTGAGATGCGGCAGATTGGCGTCCGCGACGAAGCCAAGTTGCTGGCCGATTATGGTGATTGTGGTAAGCCCGTTTGCTGCAACACACACCTCTCCAAAATGCCACCCGTGTCGATGAAGATGGCCAAATTGCAAAAGGCCACATTGGACCCCACCAAAATCTCCGGCCGTTGCGGTCGGTTGAAATGCTGCCTGCGTTACGAATACGACACGTACGCCGAACTGCAAAAGGAGTTGCCTCCCGTCGGTGCCGATGTGGTCACCGCCAACGGCCGCGCGCGGATCTTGAACCAGGAAATCCTGACCCAACAGCTATTGGTTTCGACCGAAGATAATCGACGCGTCTTGATTGATGCCTCTGAAGTCTTGTCAGTCATTAAGAAAAAACGATGACGCGATACACCATGTCAAAATCGCTCAAGCCAATCGCCGAGATGGCGAAGCAGGATGGCCGATACCATCTGGATGCCTACCTGTTTGTCCAGCAGGCATTGGTCTTCGCCGAGTTCGAGTTGGATCTTGGCCGCCCGCGCCCGTATGGAGTCGAAGGCGAATTCGAACCCGACGAGATGGCCGAGCAGTCGCACCTCACCGGCCAGCAGCTATGCGAGGCGTGCCGGCAATACGCGCAGGAAATGTATGGATTGATGGCCCAGGTTGTACTCAAGAATTGGCGTGTCGGAACGACCCGCGACTTCGGCGAAATTGTTTACAACCTGATCGAAATTGGCGAAATGACGAAATCGGAGACCGATCGTCTTGAAGACTTTGATGACGTCTATGATTTCGACCATGTCTTTCGTCGGAGCTACGTCATCACGATGACGGACGACGCGTGATATGTCAAAACGCCGTCAGCGAACGACTCGCGCAGCCGACCCCGCCGCACGTTCGCGATCCGTATCTCCGGATGGCCGATTGCCACCACAGCCGTCCTCTCAACCAACGTCGCCTGACCAACCGTCGTCGAAGCAGGGGCTTGCCGAGCACACAGAGGTAAGCCGCGTCACCTTCACACCGCCGCCCGTCGCGACAGAACCACGCCGCTACCAGTTGGCACTCCTGGTCGGCGCAGGGTCACTCTGGGCCGGATGGTTGAGTTTTCTCATTTATGTCGCGATGACGCGTGGGACGTGATGGCCTAGCGCTGCAATTCCCGGCAGCGGGCCAGGAGCTGCGCGGGCGTCGCCGTGCCGGTCGTTCCTAGTTGCTGAACCGTAATCGACGCCACCAGGTTTCCGAATTGGGCAGCGACGGTTTCACTGACGTCACTGAGCAGGGCCGTCACGATTCCGCTGGTGGCACTGTCACCAGCACCCACAATGTCTGTCGGGCCAGAGACTGGAACGCCAGGGATGATCGCCGGCACTTGCCCAGGGCACGCCACCATGATTCCATCAGCTCCCAAGGTGCAGAAAACGGGACGCCCGCTTCTCTCTGAGAGTTGACGCGCGGCGGCGGAGACGTCCGCCGCGTCACGGTTGGGTGTTGATGTCAGTGCAGCCAATTCGTCGTGGTTGGCCTTCAACACCCCGTCGGCGAACTGATCAAGATGCGTGCGACTATCAATGAACACCAGCCGTTCGGGCGTCGCCGCCATGAGATCGGCGAGCACGTTGCGGATGTGTTGGTTGACCACGCCCCAGTCGGATTCATTCACCTGATCCAGAACGATCAGGCCATCACAATGCGCGAATGCCATGCAGAGCGCGTCCGCTAACTGCTGGCAAGTCGCGGCCGTGAGCGGCCCCCGTGTTCGCAAGTCAATCCGGTTCATCTCCCGCGATGTTCCGTCCGGATCCAACCGCATCGGCTTCATGTAGGTGGGCGTTAACCGCTGGGGATCGCGCAGCACATGGTTCGGATCGCAGGGCAATTTCCGCAGCTCACGCAACAGGTCGTCGCCATGGCCATCGTCACCAATCACGGTGATCGGGACCAGCTGGCCCACGCCAATCGCCGCCAGGTTATTCATGACGGTTCCCAACGCCCCAGGCGAATTTCGAATCCGTTCGACCTGGTAGGCCTCGAGACCGGTTTCGATGGACGTTTCGCTGTGCGCGGGATCGATTTCCAGATAACGGTCCAGGAACAAGTCACCCAAGAGCGCGATCTTGAGTTTAGGAGCATGACCAAGAACGTGTTGCAGTCGGGCGATGTCGATCATCGAATCAATGCTGCCGTGTGGGAAACAAGTGGCCGCTATTCGTCGCGAAGCGTGTCGCCGGCTGACGCCTCGGCATCCAAGGCCGCCTGGCGAAGCAGGGGGATCGCCTGGCGGTGGTCGCCACACACATAGAGGCTCTCACCGCCATCGGCGACGGTTCGAACCAGAATCGTCTTCCAGGGACGATAGTAATACTGAGGGTTTGACTTTGAGGCCTCTTCGCGGAAGTCCCCTTCAATCGGAATCAGGTCGAACGCGGCGGTCGTGAACTGCGCGATCTTGCGTCCCTCTTGATGAGCGACATTTCGCGCCATCGCGAGTGCCTTCAGGTAGACCTCGGGCCCCATCACGGCGGAGCCGAGGCAGAGGAAGACGCCTCCTTCAAGCCGTTCGACGCTGTCACAAACCGTCAAGAAGTCACGGTAGCTGGCCTGACCGCAGGCGGCCGCATCAAAGTTTGGATGTTCGTGAAGAATGTCGTAACCGATCCCCACGTGGGAGGTCACCGGAATGCCGAGCCGCACGCCGGCGGCCAGAACGCTGGTGTCACGATGGGGAAAGTCACTCGCCAGGATCGCCTGACCGACGGATTCTCCCAGCCCCATGCCGGACGCCGCTCCCTCGCGAATGATGTCGTTGATTTCACCCGTCTCCCGCCACAGCCCGAATTCGCCCGTGCGAATGTAGCGCGCGACGCTCTCGGTCGTTGCGCCAATCCGGGCCAGTTCGTAATCGTGAATCGGCCCTGCGCCATTCATGCCGACATGCGTAATCAAGCCTCGTTCCATCAGATCGATCAACTGACGCTGCACCCCGGCACGAAGCACATGGGCGCCCATCAGGACCAAGGTCGCGGCACCACGTTGTCTGGCCGCGACCAGGCGCTGGCCCAGCGTGGCAAGATCGCGCATCGCCGGACCGCCCAGCGCCGCGGGCGTCGCGTCGAGCGGCAAGAGGCTGCTATGCGAGAGGTCGTGTATCCGCTCGCTCAGCGGTTTGACCATCAGGCGGCTACGGTCAAATTGAGGAAATGCACTCATGAGAGCCCCAGCGTCGCGAACAAGATGTCCTGCTGTCGGTAGTCCCCAATGATGATGTCCGCACCAGCTTGAATCAGCCGTTCGCGTTTCCAGCGATCGACTCCCGTACGCGTGGATTCGTTGCTGGCCACGCCGACTGCCGTGCCGCCGACGCGTTTGATCTCTTCGATTTCGACGAAGCCGTCTCCAAAACCCAAGATTTGATCCGGCGCGAATTCTGCATCGGTGATCATGCGTTGGATGACGAGCGCCTTGGAGAACCGCTTGTAGTCGTCCACCGCGCCGTAGACACGCGATCCAAAAAACGCTTCCAGACCCAGCACGGCAACCTCGTCGGCAACGTAGGTCAAGTCCGTTCCCGAGGCAAGATAGAGCTCGATTCCGCGCTGGCGAAGCTGCGACAACAGTCGATGGGATCCCGGAACCGTCATCGACTCGGCCGGGATCGCGCCGGTGCGAACCGCCTCGACGCGTCCTCCAACTTGTTGCCACAACAGATCGTGATACTGCCGTTTGTAGTCCAACGGGTCCTGAGGCGAGGCACCTCGTTGCCGGACTTCTTCGGCCAGTTGAATCATCTGGTAGATCGTCTGCCGGCCATTGAGTCGCATCACGAATGATTCGACCAGCGCCGTCAGTTCGTCACGTGTTTCGGTCGTCCCGGTCGCCGCAAGGATTTCGACCATCATGGGGATCATCACATCTTGCCAGTTCCGGCGCAACAACGACAGCGTGCCGTCGAAGTCGAAGATGGTCGCGCGAAAGGTCCGTCCGCGAAAATCGTCGCGAATGATCTCAATCGGGGTGTCGGCCGTGGAGTTCGGTTTGTTCACCATCGGTGGGCGAGTGGGGAGTCGGAGTAATGGGTAGGGAGGCGGTCAAATCGTCGTGTCTGCCGGTGCGGCAATCAACGCCAGACGTCCCCCACCACTGCGGGCTTCAACGGGAGAACCAGAGTTTAACGTTGCAGGCATCGCTTCGCGACCGGTTGTGACCGGGAATGGTGTGCCGGATCGTGAATTGCCTTGTTCACAAAGTTGCCATCTGCGAAACTAGTTTCTTGGGCTGTTAAAGGTGGGGCCTTCGCATCTGTGTCGGTCGGTTCAATCGTTCATCGCCAGTGGGTCAACCCATGAAAACTTGCCTCTTTCCGCTCGGCTGGTCCTGGGCGGCGGTTGCGGTCGTTGCACTGACCGTCAGCAGCGCCTCCCGCGTGGCCGCCGAGTTGCCAACTCAGGCTCGCCATCCGGTCGCCGTGCAACTTGGCCCTCAGGAGGATTTCCTCTATGCCGC
>JAUIHJ010000597.1 GCA_030432015.1 bacterium | reverse complement strand
GCGCGCTCTATGCCAACGCCAACAACTCCAAGGGCCTCTATCGCCTGCAAGACCTGGATGGTGATGACCGGTTTGAATCATCGAAGCTGCTGTATGCTTCGACGGGTGGTGTGGGGCACGGAAGGAACGATCTGGCGCTCGGTCCCGACGGTTGGATCTACAGCATTCATGGCGACTCGGTGGACCTCCCAACCTCGCATCGAGATCTCACTTCGCCTTTTCGCGAGCAGCGGCGCGGGTCGGTTTCGCGGGAAGGGCATGTTATCCGGCTCAGCGCGGACGGCAGCCAGATCGAAGTGGTCGCCGCCGGCCTGAGAAATCCATTTGGGATCGACTTTAACCCCCACGGCGAGATGTTCACTTACGATGCGGACGCCGAGCATGACATGGGTGCGCCGTGGTATCGGCCCACACGCGTTAACCAGGTGGTTCCCGGTGGCGACTACGGCTGGCGGGGCGTCACGGGTAACTGGCCTCCATATTTCCCCGACCATCCGGACAACGCCCCGCCGACATTGGATATCGGCAAGGGCTCACCGACCGCAGTCAAATTCGGTCGCCACAGCAACTTTCCCCCACCCTACCGAGACGCCCTGTACGTCTTGGACTGGGCCTATGGTCGGGTGTTGGCGGTTCACTTGGCGCCGCAAGGCGCCGGCTATTTTGGACGAGCCGAACCGTTTTTGCGCGGCAGGCCGCTCAATGTAACCGACTTGGACTTCGGGCCTGACGGTGCGATGTATCTGGTCACCGGCGGACGCAAGACGCAGTCGGCCCTCTATCAGATTCGGTTTACAGGGTCGTTTGAGGCGACGCCAGAGAGCGACCAGCAGCGCGCAGTTGCGCAGGACGCCGCCGAAGCCCGCGCCCAACGCCGGCAACTGGAATCGCTGCTCACGCCAAGCGGACGCGATGCAGTCGACCTGGCGTGGCCGTGGCTTGCCAGTTCCGATCCGCACTTGGTCCACGCCGCTCGGATGGCGATCGAGCATCAACAGGGTGATACTTGGCATGCCCGTGCGTTGAACGAACCCGATCGCGCGACGGCCATCTTCGCCTTATTGTCGCTCGCCCGTGGCAAAGTCCCTGGTACCAAGCCGTCCATCGTGAACCGGCTGAATCAGTTCGAACTGCAGGACCTGACGCCGCGCGAATTGCGCGCCGCCACTTACGCCTATCGATTGTGTCTGCACGCTGACGTGAAGGTTTCCCCAAAGGTACAGGCCGTGGCCGTGACGAAGGTTGCGGCACTCTTTCCGACCGGGGACTTTGACACGGACCGGATCGCCGGCGAAGTCCTGGTCATGCAGGGAGACCCCGCCACCGTCCGCAAGACCCTGGATAAGCTCGCCGAGTCCGAGCAGCAGGTTGATCAAATGCTGTGCTTGCACTTGCTACGTAACGCCCAGGTCGGCTGGGACCCCGACTCGCGGAAAGCCTATTTTTCCGCGATGCGCCAATCCGACGACTTTCTGGGGGGACAGGGCATGCCGGGTTTCATCGAGTCAATTCGAAACGATGCGATCGCCACCCTTACCGACGACGAACGGCAACAACTGCGGACTTTGCTTAAGCCGCGCACAATTTCAGACGACCCGGCACCGGGACCTCCGCGGGCCACTGTTCGGAAATGGAAGCCGGCTGACCTGGCCAGCGACGTCGGGCGTCGCGACGAGCTTCGCGATCTCGAGCGTGGCAAGCGGTTATTCTCCACCGCATTGTGCGGCCGTTGTCATCGAATTGGCACGCTGGGGCGATCGGTGGGCCCTGACCTCACCTCGGCCGCGCAGCGTTTCACTGCCCAGGACCTCCTACGGGAGATTCTTGATCCCTCGTCGACGGTTGCCGAGAACTACGGTCGCCAACGCATTACGACGCAGGCGGGGAAAGTTTATGAGGGACAGGTCATTTTCAGCGGTGATTACCGGTCGCCCGTGCTCAAGATCGCCATCGATCCGCTCGCACCAACCAAGTTGACCGAGATTCTCAAGGCGGACATCGAAACGTCGCAGCCGGCACCGCAATCATTCATGCCGGACGGACTGCTCGACACATTCGAGCGAGACGAGATCCTGGATTTGATTGCCTTTCTGCGGAGCGGCGGAAGGTGACGTGAATCTCGCGGTGGCGTGTGTTGGTGTTATCTTTTTCTCGCGACCCAAGGCGGGTCCGTTTAAAGGCCGGCGCCTCAACCTTTGGGATGTGTGGATCGGCTGGGCAAATGCCGCAAAGCTTCGGCAGGAGATTTGGCGTGGCCAATGTTCTGCGGCGACTTGGCGCAACGCCACGCGCGGCGCCCGCGTCGTTGAGAGGTGGTCGCTGAACAAACCAGATCACCTTTTTTCGTCGCTGACAACGCGGCCCTCGATCACGGTCGCCACGCAGTGCGTCGTGTATTCGAATGGATCGCCGTCGAAGAGAGCTACATCGCCATCCTTGCCGACTTCTAATGTGCCGACGCGGTCGCTGACACCCAGAATTGCCGCCGCATCGCGTGTGATTGTGGCAAGCGCCTGCTTGCGGGATAGACCGTTGGCGGCCGCCATCGCAGCCTCGAACAACACGACCCGGGTCTTGGGAACATAAGGTTCGTAGCCACTCTGCATGGCGACGGGAATTCCAGCCTCAACCAGCTTGGCGGCTGTCTCGAAACTCAAGTTCTCCAGATCCCCTGACGGCCGCGCCATGGTCGGATGGATGATGACCGGCACCCCTGCGGCTCGAATCTGATCGACCAGCAGATACGACTCGGCGGCTCCATCAAGCCACAACGTAAACTTGAATTCATCTGCCAGGCGAAGCGCGCTGGAAATGTCTTGTGCGCGGTGCGCGGTGACCATGAGAGGCGTTTTTCCGGACAATACACCAGCCAAGGCTTCCAGTCGCAGATTGCGCGACGGAGGATCTTTGTCTGCATCCTCCTCGCTCGCCTGGCATGCGAGATCATACTCGCGCGCTTTGATGAACTGTTCTCGCAGCATCGAGATCATTTTTCCGCGCGTGCCCGGCGAGTTCGTCCCGGTCTTTTGTGCGAGGGTACTCAAGGTGGCCGCGATGGCACGACTTCGATGCATGACGGCCTGTTCAACGGTCGTCGCCGAAGTTTTCACAACAATGGTTTGCCCTGAGATGAGCTCGCCCGGCGCGTGGCCCGTATGAACGGTCGTAATCCCAAAGCTACGTACCCAATCGAGGAGCGATTCCTGAGCATTGAATGCATCCAATGCACGCAGTTCCGGCTGGATCGGCTCGGAGCGTTCCAACTGGTCCTGGTCGTGGTCAACATTGTAGATGCCGGACAGACCGACCGTGCTGTGGGCGTCGATCAAGCCGGGAGTCACAACGTTCGCCTTCAACACTTTGAACCCGTCCGGAATGCGAATCGTATCTGCCGTCCCAATCGCAGCGATCTGTCCGTCACGAATGACGATCACCCCATCCACGATGGCGGCCCCTGCCATCGTGTAAACCTTCTTGCCATGCACTGCAATCTGTGCGTTAACTGAGTGCGTCCCGAGCGAAAGTATCACCGCCGCGTGGAGCACAATCAGGGTAATTCTGCCAGTGATGTTCATTGTGACGTCCCCTGTTGTCCTTGATCGTAGCAACAGAAATAGGGTTGCTGATCGTATCCAGCACCAAACCCGCCCACGGCGAAAAGATAGTCGTCAGGGTCGGACCGGTTGAAGACGCGCTGACCTTCGACCCAAGTTTCCAGCACCTTGGTGTAGATGCTGAGCGGGTCACCGTCGAGAAGAATGAAGTCGGCGTCCTTCCCTGCCCGCAGCGAGCCAACACGGTCCTGTAGGTCCAACATTTCGGCACCGGCCAGCGTCAGGCCCTCGAGCGCACCCTGCCGCGACATGCCCGCCCTGACCGCCATCGCTGCCATCCGAAAAAAGTAGCGCGAGTCGGTGATCAGATCGTCCGTATGAAACGCGCAGCGAACGCCGGCCTCCGCCAGCAACTTGGGCGTCTCAAATCGAAGGTAGCGTGCCTCCAGCTTGCCACCGGGCGAGTCGAGCAGGATGATCGAGCAGGGCGCGCCGGCCGCGGCGATTTCCTCGGCAACTTTCCATCCGTCGCTCACATGGTGCAAGACGACTCGAAAGCCAAATTCCTGCGACAACCGCAGCACGGTCATGATGTCGTCATGACGATGGGTGTGGTGGTGGACAATCCGCCTGCCACGCATGACCTCCACCAGCGTCTCCAGATGCAAATCGCGGGGCGGTCGCTGGGCAGCGTCGTTGCCAGCGGCGGCGACCTTGTGGTCATATTCACGTGCGAGAATGAACTGCTGTCGGACGAGAAACGCGGACTTACCTCGCGTTTCGGGAAATTTTCCACCCCTCATCGAATTTGTGCCGTTGGCCATCTTAAGTCCGCCCAGCGCGTCGCCATCGTCGTCGCGAATCATGAGATCGTCGACCGTGCGTGGGCTTGGCTCGGAAAACCGCAGCTTCACATAGGCCGTTTGGCCGCTGCTGAGGTGGCCCGATCCCGGCATGATGTTAAGCGTGGTCAAGCCGCCGGCGACAGCTCGCTTGAATCCCGCATCGTGAATATTGATTGAATCGGAGACTCGGACGCCCGGTTGAATGGGCCCGCTTCCGTCGGCCGCGCCAACGCCTCCAATATGGCTGTGCGTGCAAACCAGCCCAGGCATAATGACACGCCCCTTCACGTCGACACGGATCGCGTCGCGTGGGATGTCAACCTCGCCCGCGGCACCCACGGCGACAATCGACTTCCCGGATACAACAAGCACACCGTTGGGAATCACGTCGCCTTCCATCGGAATGATCCGAGCCCCAATCAGCGCACGCGTCTCGGCAGCCGTTGCGCTCGAATCGACTCCGCACACGCACGCTGCCCAGGCGCACAGGAAACTTGTCGTAACGGTCCATACCAGTCGAGCCATCGTTTACTCTCCCCAATCGTCGTCCAGCGCGATTTCATTTCTGTGAGCTGCCCGTTGGGCAGGTCAGGATTTCAAGAATATTCTCGGTTCACAGCACGAGTTCAGACGGTGAACAAGTGATTCGGTCAGAACGTCCGCGCGGACGCTATTTGACGGTGCGTGTCTTTCCCTGCCAATAGCCAAGTCAGTTCATCGTCTGGTTCGTCGAGCGCTGCGGCGACAGGATTTATCGCGTTGTCGATCGCCGGCCGTCACGTCGCGTCGAAACAACGAATCACCAAGCCTGGCGCTGCGAGAACTCAATATCCATTGTCCAGTTTGAGCCACATGCAAGGGCCTTCCTCACGCCGCCGGTGGTTGCTGCGGCAAGGGCTACGGTAGTTCACCGACGCGACGATCGCAAGCTGAACCGTGGCGGGAGGGAGAAGGGGAAAACGATGCCTGCGGT
>JAUIHJ010000596.1 GCA_030432015.1 bacterium | reverse complement strand
TGGCGCCAACGCATCGACCATGCGAACGAAACTTTGGCTGCCACTGGAATGCGCGTCTTGGGCGTGGCGTTTCGGCCGATTGACGAAAATCCCACGGACGGCAATGCGGGCACCTTCGAACAGCAGTTGATCTTCGTCGGGATGATCGGCATGATCGACCCACCTCGACAGGAGGTCGCCAAGGCGGTTGCGCGATGCCGCTCGGCAGGCATTCGACCCGTGATGATTACCGGCGACCACCCCCTAACCGCGCAACACATTGCGAAGCAGTTGACCATTGCGGACGACGGCCGAGTGCTCACCGGGCAAGACTTGGATCGCTTGGCCGAAGGTGAGTGGCAGTCGATCGTTCAGGACGTTTCGGTATTTGCGCGTGTGGCACCCAAGCACAAGTTGCAACTCGTTCAAGCACTGCAAGAGAACGGGCAGATCGTCGCCATGACCGGAGACGGTGTGAATGATGCACCGGCATTGAAGCAGGCGCATATCGGCGTGGCGATGGGCATCACCGGCACGGACGTCTCCAAGGAGGCGTCGCAGATGGTGCTGCTGGACGATAACTTCGCCACGATTGTCAACGCGGTTGAGGAAGGTCGCATCGTCTACGACAACATTCGCAAGTTCGTCAAGTACACGATGACCAGCAATGCTGGCGAGATCTGGGTGATGGTGCTGGGCCCACTGCTGGGGATGCCGCTGCCGCTGCTCCCATTGCAGATCTTGTGGGTGAATCTGGTAACGGACGGTCTACCCGGACTGGCACTGGCGGTCGAGAAACCAGAACGCAATACGATGCAACGCCCGCCCTATCCGCCACAAGAGCACATCTTCGGTCGTGGCATGGGTCGCGACGTGGCCTGGATTGGCCTGTTGATGGGCGCGGTCTCACTGGCGATGGGCTATTGGTACTGGGCGTTTGAGTCCGCGGACGAAGGACATTGGCGGACGATTGTCTTCACGGTCCTTACACTGGCTCAGATGGGCAACGCCTTAGCCACCCGCTCCGATCGTGATTCGCTGTTTCGGATCGGCATCTTTTCGAATAAGACGTTGATCGCTTCGGTCGCGTTGACGTTGGCCCTGCAGTTGGCCGTGATCTATTGGCCACCGCTCCAAGGAATCTTCAAGACAAACGCCTTGACCGCCATGGAACTGATCGTCTGCGTCGCGTTGAGTACGATTGTGTTTTGGGCAGTTGAGGCGCAGAAATGGCTGAGGCGAAGGCACATTGAGTCAGCCGCAGCCGAGTAATCCGACTCCCAATCGCGTCCCGGTCCAACGGTCAGGGCTCGCGGCGACATTACGCGACACGTGTGGGTGGACTGCTTCAACCTCCATGGACTGACGACCAATGTTGGATGACTCTGATCTCCCGAGCCGGCTGGAAGCCCTGCACACTGACGAGGCGATTGCCGCCCGGATCGCCGCCTCGAGCGGACACAATTACGTCGGCGATT
This sequence comes from bacterium, assembly GCA_030432015.1. Classification (GTDB taxonomy): domain Bacteria; phylum Planctomycetota; class Planctomycetia; order Pirellulales; family Pirellulaceae; genus ARS98. Next base: position 3,915 of record JAUIHJ010000596.1, on the reverse strand, counting down.
TCATCCTGGGCGCGGTGGATGGGACGGTCACGACATTCGCCATTGTGGCCAGTGCGGCGGGCGCCGGGCTTTCCAACGGAATCGCGATTGTGCTTGGGCTGGCCAATGTGCTGGCCGACGGGCTCAGCATGGCGGCGGGCAACTATCTCAATGCGCGCGCGACCGAACAGATCGTCGAACGCGCCCGGCGGATTGAACAGATGCACATCGACAAGATCCCCGAAGGGGAACGCGAGGAGATTCGCCAGATCTTTGCGGCCAAAGGCTTTGACGGCGAACTGCTTGACGAAATCGTGGACGTCATCACGCGCGACAAGCAGCAGTGGATTGATACGATGGTCACGGAAGAATGGGGACTGCCGCAAGAAGCGCCATCGGCGAAGCGTGCGGCGTTGGCGACGATGGTCGCTTTCATGGCCGCCGGCATGATCCCCTTATCGCCTCTGTTGATTGCGATCGGCAAGCCGACCGCGGAGACATTCCAGGCCTGCGCCATTGTAACCGGCATCACTTTTTTTCTGATCGGTGTCGCGCGGGGACGCTTCGTCGACGGGCACCCCTGGCGGTGTGGCTTCGAAACGTTGCTGATCGGCGGCCTGGCGGCCACCGTCGCCTACATGGTTGGGGTCTGGCTGCACGCTCTTGTGGGGGTTTAGCCACCACGCCGGACGGCCTGCACGACCTCGCCGCATCAGGGGTCGTTTACCGATCCTGAAAAAGCTCGGTGGGCTTGATGCTGTATTTTTCGACCAGCCGATAGAGTTTGCGGCGGTCGATTCCCAACGCAATGGCGGCGCGGGTCTTGTTCCCGTGCTCCTTCCGCATCACCTCGACGACCTTAGCTCGCTCGATGGATGCCAGGTCGTCGGTGATGGGGAGCGTCGCGCCGGTATCCCCCCCCACCTGCTCGACCACTTCGCGCGGCAAGTCCTGCAGACGCAACGTCTGCTCCTCGGCCATGATCTTGCCACGCTCGATGACATTGATCAGTTGCCGCACGTTGCCGGGCCAATCATAGCGCTCGAGCGCCTGCATGGCCCCCTCTTCAATCTCCCACCCCATGCCGAGGAAGTGGGCGACCAGTAACGGAATGTCGCCGGTCCGCGCAGTCAATGGAGGCAATTCGAGCGACATCACGTTGATCCGGTAGTACAGATCCTCGCGAAACCGGCCGGCTTGAACCTCGTCCGCCAGGTTGCGGTTGGTCGCCGCCAATAGCCGGACGTTGACTTTCCGTTCCCGAATCGATCCCACGCGACGGAGCGAGCCATCCTCCAGGACGCGCAGCATCTTGGCTTGGAGTGCGCCCGGCATCTCGCCGATTTCATCGATGAACAACGTCCCGCCGTCGGCCACCTCGAACAGGCCCGGCTTGGCACCGATCGCGCCCGTAAATGAGCCTTTCTCGTGCCCAAATAACTCGCTCTCCAGCAACGGCTCCGGCAAGGCGGCACAATTGATAATCACCATTGGGTTGGCGGAGCGCTTGCTGTGTTCGTGCAATGCGCGGGCGACGAGCTCCTTACCAGTACCGCTCTCACCCTGAATTAGGATCGCCTTGTCACTCGGCCCGGCACGTTCGATCAACCGAAACAACTCCTGCATCGCCGGTGATTGACCGACCATTTCGGACGTCGCTTTCGCTCGGTCGAGCAACGCGCGCAGTTGCCGATTTTCTTTCCTTAATTGTCGCCGTTCGGATGCACGCCGGATCACCCCCTCCAGTTCCTGCAAGGGGAACGGTTTTTGGAGGTAGTCGAAGGCGCCGAGTTTCATCGCGTCGACCGCCGTATCCACGGTCCCCTTGCCTGTCAAAAAGACGACCTCGCATTCGACATGGTTGTCCTTGAACCGCTTCAGCAAATCCAGCCCCGATAAACCGGGCATCATCATGTCGAAGACCGCCACATCGAAGTCACGACGCTGCACCATCTCCAAGGCTTGCTCGCCACCCGGAGCCTCGGACACCTGAAATCCTACGCGAGAAAAACGACGCGCTAGTGTGTCACGAAACTCGTCGTCGTCATCCACGACCAACAGTTCGAGGTGGGCAGGTTCGGACATGGCCATTCCTTCGCGAGCTTGATGTTTGAGGCAGCTGAATCCCAAGTCGCACGACCGGCCGTGCGTCCCGGAACGCCTTCGTGCCTGGCCCGGTGGGCGGGTCTGGCCCAACGCGACCAGCGATCGTACCCGTCCATCGAATCCTGATAAACCACCAACCTAAGGCAAACCACATGCCCGTGTCGGCGACGAACGAGGATTCAGCGCAAATTATTGTCCTTGCTGACGTTTTGCGCAGGAAAGAGGAGAACCGTTCATTGCGCGAATCTGCACACCATGCGCGATATCGCACACCGAGTCAAGAAACACGGGCTCGGTTTCGGTCGCCGCACGATTGGCCCGAGAGTTGCAATTGATGGAGTCACGCTGCACGTGGCTTGGTTCCAGCGCAACCACACCCACTCGACAACGACCGTTCGTGGCGAGTGCGCACCTGGCAAGCCGGGTCCGAGTTTTCCAAGTCGGTGGTCATCTCCTGAGGTGGCAATCTCGGCAGGTGCCAAGGTCGACGGACAGCGGCATGAAACCCAAAGGGTGGAAAGGCGGGATGCAATGAAGCTGACCAAGATTCTGTTGCCCACCGACTTCTCGGCACACAGCTACGAAGGTCTTCGCACGGCGGCGGCGCTGGCACATCAATCAGGTGCCGAATTGCTGATCGTGCATGTGATTGACCCCGCAGGCAAGCTCGGCACCTGGCCCACGACGGATGAAGCACGCAATCATCTGGGGCAGCTCTTGCTGGCCACGCAACCTGCCTGTTCTGACGTCACGGTGACGCACACGATCCTGGAAGGCGGCACGGCGGAAGAGATCGTGCGATTCGCCCGACAGCAGCATGCCGACTTGATCGTCATGGGATCGCACGGACGCGCAGGGATTCCACGCGTGCTGCTCGGCAGTGTGGCTGCTCGAGTCTGTGACGACGCCCCATGCCCGGTGTTAACGATTCGTCCTAAGGTTCGCCTGCTGGGAGAAACCAAGGCTTGGGCTCATCGGAAACCTCAGGCACTCGAACCGCGATCACCCGGATCGCATACACCTTCGTCAACTTGACACGGAGCCAACAAATGCACCACATCATCGATCGTTTCCACACGCTCGTGGCGGGTGACCTGATGGCGCGGCGGGTCTTTCAACTATCGCCCGACGCCTCGCTGGACGAAGCAGCAGAGGAATTTGCCAAACACGAACTCTCGTCGGCCCCTGTCGTCGACGCTCAGGGCGTTTGTATCGGCATGTTGAGCGCCGCCGACTTCTTAAAGCCGAATCTTCACGATGGGGTCGTCGATGCAACATCGGGTGACGGAAAGGTGCGTGCTTTGATGACCTCCGCCGTACAGTCGGTTGCCCCCAGTACGCCCTTGCTGCAGGTCGCGAAGATGATGAGTGTCGGGCACATTCACCATCTGCCCGTCATCGAGAATGAACGCATCGTTGGCGTTGTCAGTACGCTGGATATCGTCTCGGCTGTCGTGAATACCGTCGACGAGTGGGATGCACGCTGAACTCTGCCCTGGTCGTGGGCCTGCGTTGGGAACGCATCATCCAGCCAGGTAGAGAATCCAAAGCGCGGCCACAATCAGCAGGATGACGATTCCCGCATCCGGCTCGATCAATAACACGCGCCGCTCAACCCGATAGAGTTGGCCCACCACGATGATGGCCGTCACCAGGGTGACGGCGAGGCAGGTGAAGGCATGCACGACGTCGACGTGCTGGAGCAGCGAACCGGGGAACGCCACGTCGAGCGGGACCAGGACGGCGATGTTGAGGGCGTTACTGCCGAAGATATTGCCGACGGCCAAATCGGGCACCCCCATCCTGACGGCAACAACCTGTTCGTCACCG
>JAUIHJ010000595.1 GCA_030432015.1 bacterium | reverse complement strand
GCAATGCAGGCGGACCAAGGTTAGCTCCAGATCGGCATGAGGCCCACGTTTGCCCGCAGACCAATCACTTGGTGCCTAAATCGAAGGCAGCGCCCGTGGTTTGCTGGGGATTCGGAGTCCGTTCGGAAGACGGCCGTCGGCCACGAATGGCTCTCAATCTCGCATCATGTCGAAGTTCGCCAATGGCGGCGGGTCGCAGCCAGGATACGGCGATCCGACACGTGTGGCACGTCGATCCTGCCGATCGATGCGGCCGGCGTCGGGTGACCTCCCGGGTCGATCACCGCTTGCATTCGGGCCTCAATCTCCTAACATATGCGATCAAATGCGACGATTGGCACAGGCGTTGCATTCGGCATGGAAGGCCCAGGCAGGCGCACCGATTGCCGCCCCTCATTGATGAGGGGCCAGCGGCTTCGGAGCAGGCGCTTCGAGGCTCGTTTCTCGGGTTTTCGTGCCCCCTCCAGGAAGGATGTCTTGGCTGCTACGGAAACCTGGCACGACGGTGATCGGTACAGACCTTCAGTTTTAGATTTTGGTTAGGAGTCAAATTCAAGATGGTTGCCAAGTTAGAATACATCTGGCTCGATGGCTACAAGCCCACCCAGAGCCTTCGATCGAAGACACAAGTCAGAAAGAACTTTGGCGGAACGCTGGAAGAATGCCCAGTCTGGTCCTTCGACGGCAGTTCGACCCAGCAGGCCGTCGGCGGATCGTCCGACTGCCTGTTGCATCCGGTGGCGATTTTTCCCGATCCCGCCCGCAAGGACGCATTTCTCGTCATGACGGAAGTCATGAATGCCGACGGAACGCCGCACCCAACCAACGGCCGCGCCACAATCGACGACGACGACGATGATTTCTGGTTCGGGTTCGAGCAGGAGTATTTCCTGTGGGACATTACCACCAACCTGCCGCCCGGCTTCCCGCCGGCAGGGTTCCCCGCACCCCAGGGCCCCTACTATTGCTCCGTCGGAGCCAAGAACGCGCACGGCCGAGCGTGTGTGGACGAACATCTGGACATGTGTCTCGACGCAGGGATTAACGTCGAAGGCATCAACGCGGAAGTGGCGGCCGGGCAATGGGAATTCCAGGTCTTCGCCAAGAGCGCGAAACGAGCCGGCGATGAAACGTGGGTTGCCCGCTACCTGTTGGAGCGTTGTGGCGAGTCCTACGGATACGCCATCGAATGGCACCCCAAACCCTTCGGCGCCTTGGATTGGAACGGCTCCGGTATGCACGCCAACTTCTCCAATGGTGTCATGCGCGAAGCAGGCAAGGAAGAAGTGTTCACGAAGATCTGTGGATCGTTCGGTGGGCAGATCCCGCGACATATCAGCGTGTACGGTGCTCACAACGAACAGCGATTGACAGGTGAACACGAAACGCAGTCGATCGACAAGTTCAGTTACGGCGTTTCGGATCGCGGTGCCTCCATCCGGATTCCGATTGGGACCATCGAGGATGGCTGGAAAGGCCGACTCGAGGACCGCCGTCCTGCTTCCAACGCAGATCCGTATAAGGTCGCTGCAGCGATCATCAAGTCGGTCAAGGAAGCGGGCTACTAAGCCTTCCACGTCAGACCAGATTGATCCTTGGGCCCTCAAGTGGATTCCGCTTGAGGGCCTTTTTGCGTAGGTGGATTTCGCGACGGGTCGAGGCGCTGCCGTAGGCCAAGAAACATCCTCAAGAAAAAGCTTGACATCATCCTGGTATGGGGCTTAAATGAGTCCAGACGATCACGTCTGATTTGCATCTCTTCTCTTTGTGGAGGGCACCTATGCAAGAACCACCTCAAAGGTCACGGTAAGGATGGTGCACGCTGCATCTCCTTAAGTTGTCGCTCAGAGATCTGAGGTTCTGGCCTCCATTTTTGGTTGCCATGAATCGTTTGCTCACGGCACTTCAAAGCTGATCTGGTTGTGCGATGTGGTCACTTTGCACCAAACAGGTAGCGACTTCGGTGCGTGACAAGCTCACCATGAGTTTTGTTCGACCGGTTAGGTACGATCTGCTGCGGTAATCGATTCGGAATCTCTCCATAGAACCTGCGGCCCTCACCCTCTTTTTGCGGTGAGGGCCGCTTTTTTTGACCACTCGCAGGCCGCGCCGGGACGGCAGATCTTCGGTGCAGCAGCTTCTTCTGAGTCAACGTCCATCAGGCGAACCAAGCCGGTTCCTGCCGGGCCATGCGAGTCGATACGGGGCCCAATCATCGACTCGGTCGCGCCAGCATTGAAAGCACGTTCTGGCGTTCAGAAATGTCAAGAAAACTGATCTTGTCTTGCAGCTCGATACTTCTGAAAATTCCCTCGCAAGCTCAACCGGAACGACTCCAACTGCGCGCTCGCGGACTACGGGGCAGGATGCCCCACGCTTGTTCGGCATTAGGCTCATGAATGCTGAATGTTTAACCAGCAAGTAGTCACACATTGGAGGTTACGTTATGCTCGTCTTGTCACGCAAAGAGGCTGAACGGCTTGTTCTACCGACGCTTGGTGTCACGGTCGAAGTGATCAAGATCCAAGGCAAGAAGATTCGGTTGGGAATTGATGCCCCTCCCGACGTGCCGATCCTGCGTCAGGAAATCGCGGACCTGAAGGGGATCGACTTCGCGTCCAACGCCGGAGCGGCAAGTCAAAAATGCGCCAACCTGGCGTCCGCGGTGCGGACCACCCTGGCGTCCACGGCCGAAGTTCTCAACACGCTTCATGAACGTCTTGAAGGCGACGAGGCGGCTCAGAGTCTTGTGCTCGAGGCATTTGGCAAATTGCGCAACTTGGATCGAAACATCGACGATACGCTCGAAGAAAAGAACATCAGCGGTCCTCACGCCCTGCTGATTGACAATGACGCCAACGAGCGGGAACTTCTGGCAAGCTGCCTTCGGCTGAGCGGTTTTGAGGTCGTGATTGCTTCCAATGCGGACGACGCCTTGGGGTATTTGTCGATGCATTCGCGCCCGGACTTCGCCCTGATCGATGTTTCACACGCCGATGATCACGTCATTGATCGACTACGTTCGAGCGATGCGTGCGGCGGTATCAAATTCATTGGGTTGGGGGAGAACCAGGCGGGCATCGACCGAGCCTTCGCTCGACCGATCGATGCCGAGAAGTTGGTCGACGAACTAACGCGTGAATTTGAGGTCGTCGCCGTCTGAGCCAGGCACCTGCCACGCTCGGCCAATGACGCTCACGAATTCCAAAACGTCGATTTGCGAGGCGCGTCGTAGCGCACGTTCATGTAGGGCGTGGCGACGCGCCTTCCGCGATCGAGCGCCTGCATGCCGGCTTCAACAAGGCCGCCGGTCAGCAGCGTTCGTTCAACCGGATACGGCGCGTGGCCGTTCAGAAACGTCTGCTCGGCGTTGTTCATTAGCGCCGCCGAGTAGACGACGTTGGGGACGGCTGGCAAGTAGAACAGAGTCGATAGCGGTGTTGCGCGGTCCTTGATGCGGGCGGCAAAGGTAAAGTCACCAATCAGGCCGTTCATCATCAGCATCGTGGCCCGCAGGCCGTCGTTATACTGGTAGCGGTACATCACCGGGTCGGCAACCCATTGCCGAATCTGCTCGACGGTCGGATACCTGTGGCTGAAGGTTGCAGGCTGGGCGAGCGTTTGGCTGCGGCTAAGGCAGGCCTGGAAAAGGGCTGGATCCCAACCGCCTTTGGCCCACGATCCGGAGTCCATTGCCCGCCAGACGGCATCACCTCGTAGCGCCTCGACCCAAGCGACACCCGTCTCGCCCCCTCGACGGCGTTCGGCCATACACTGAATCACCTCCAAGGCGTGGAAGTCGTGGCTGTCGACGCTGCCAATGGAAACTCCCAAGACTTCTTCAACTTCGGCACCCCACGGCATGTCCACCGCCGGCATACGCCACGTGACCGGCAGCGACGACCCCGCCAGAAAGGGGAATCCCATTTCCCTTGCCGTGTCGACCATCTCCTTGGCCCACGCCCATTTCCACGACAGATGCTTGTCGTTGAACATGGGAACGCTGCGTCCATCCGCCTGGAAGACGTCGACAACCTGTTTAAAAAACTCGTAGCGCGGATAGAGCTTTTGTCCGATGTCGTTGCGCGGGTAGTCGCCGTGTTCGCCGATCACCAGCACGGCATCGACGGCCAGCGTGTCTCCGCCGCAACGCAACGCCTCCGCGATGCTGGGATAGAGCGGGAAGCCAAATTCCTTGGACCGACTGCGACTCAGATCGTCGGCAGGTTGCTGGTCGACATAGGCCGCGACAACGTCCAGCGGTGGTTGGTGCCAGCGCCCTTCCAGCGGGTAACCAACCAAAAATCGCTCACCCATGTGCCAGGCGTGCGAATGAAATTTCCACGTGGTTGTGACAATCGCCAGTTTCTTTCGCTTGATCTGGCGCGAATCGGTCGTAGCACGCCCTGGTTGAGCATCTTCGGCCTGCGAAATGCCGCTGGCGGCGATCCCGCTGCCGATGACACCAAGGAATGATCGTCGGTCAAGCATGCTGAGCCTCATGGAATTTTTGTCGTGCGACCACTCGCAGCGGCGTCATAGATGGCAAACACCGTCTGTAGCGCCCGCAAGCTGTGCGCGTTGCTAATGGGTGGGTCGGACATGTCCGCACACGCCCGAATTGCCTCACGGACGAACGGGGTGTAGCCGCGCGGTTCTTTTTCGCCACTCCAGATCTGGGTGACTCCCGCCTGATCTCCTTCGGTTGTTGACCAGGTCAACGGTTGCTCCCGCATGGGCTCGATGTGAATCCATCCGGTCGAACCCCAGATTTTGATATGCGAATGATAGCCGCGATCGAGGTAGAACCCGGAAGTGACCGTGCCGAGCGCGCCCGTGTCGAAACGAAATGCCGCGGCGGCAGAATCTTCGACGTCGATTGGCTGACCACCCACGTTGGCGGTGAAACCCGCCGCCTCAGTGATCGTGGCGCCCGTAATATGCATGGCCAGGTCGAGCCAGTGGATGCCCAGCCAGATCAGGTGGCCACCCCCTGCCCGCGACTTGTGAGCGAACCACTGCTGGTGGTAGCTCGGCCGCGTCAAGCGCGTCTGGTCGGCAATGAGATGCATCTCCAGGCCGTAGAGCTTGCCGATCTGGCCCGTCTGCATGAGGTTCCGCGCCGCCAGGATCTCGGGATTCGTGCGGTTGGCCAGCGCCAACATCAGATAGCGATGCTGGGCGTCGGCCTTGTCGACTAGCGGCGCGAAGTCCTCGGCACGGACGCAGGCCGGTTTTTCGGAAAAAACATGGCAGTTCGCGTCAAGGGCGTCGCGGATCACCGAGGGGGCCAAACGGGCCTCCATCGTCACCAGCACCATCGGCGGGCGGTGTTCACGGAGCACCGTTCGGTGATCGCGCTCGATACGCTGCAGTTTATCCCCCAAG
>JAUIHJ010000594.1 GCA_030432015.1 bacterium | reverse complement strand
GCTCATGTCGTTGGCCAGGTTCCACGCCGCCGCCTGGGCTGCGTTTTGAGGGATTTCGCCTCGCCCCAGCATCTTCACCACTTCGACCACCTGGGGGTCTTTGGCGAACGATTCGATGGGAACGATAGTATACTTCATGCGAGGCGTGGGGTCGGGTTTACCGTGCTCCAGGCAGACGCAAGGGACTTTGATCTTGCCGGTCTTTTCAGCGGCAACATTGAAGAATCCGCCACCGCCGCCACCCAGGCCGCCGCCGCCGAATCCACCACCGCCGAGTCCGCCGCCGCCTCCCAGACCTCCACCGAGGCCCTGGCCGCCGCCACCTCCTCCGAGTCCGCCGCCACCGCCGAGTCCGCCGCCACCGAGTCCACCGCCTCCCAATCCACCGCCGCCAAACTGGGCGAGCACTGGGACGCCGGCAACTGCCTGCGGCAATTTGATCGACAACGGTTTACCCGTCTTGTTCTTAATCATCAGGTTCGCCACGGTGGCATCCTTGGGGATGAATTCCACCTCGATATCTCCCGCTTTCATGGCGGAAAATAGCTCGACTTGCTGGCTGCCCTCGGCTGCGGTTTGGGCGCGAGCACGTTTGGCAGCGTCGGCGGAAGTCGCCGTCACAGCAACCAGCAACGCCACGCACGTCACGAATTTCAAACCGAATGTGCACTTCATCAAAGTCTTCCTCCTGGCTGCCTTTGTGGTAGTCCCAGACGCGGACCAAAAACTGGCCGCGATGTACGCGTGCGGAAAGCAGCAACCGACGGGTACCCCTTGCCTTCTAGGGATTTACACCTCGACTTAAGCATAATCAGCCTATCTAAGACCGCCAAGTGATTTCTTTATTAGATTATGTCATTCGTCGGATTTCGTGCGCGATGGGTCGGATCGCGACGATCGACCCGCTTGCCACCACGGTTGGGTGGGCCGGCCCGGAGCGGTTGGAGGGGGGCCAACGTCGCGTTGGTCCCGAGCAGCCAATGGCTGCATCGCGGGGCAATCTGGTGATCGAATCGTACGGCGCACCACCTGTCAGCGGCCCTGCTGCGAGTGCAATGTTGCCGATCGCATCCGGTTGACACTAATCAAGGGGAATCATTAAACTCTGGCGATTAACACTGGGCAAATCGGTCTGTCACGCCCCCACGCCTTGGTTTCTCACGAATCACACCGCACCACTTTTTGTTGATTCGCTCGGCAGCGCCTTATGGAATCGGCCCAAATGGAATCGGCTGGAAGCCACGGAACGGCTCCCCCCCCACCTTTTTTCTCCGCCGATTCTGGCCACCACCCACCCTTGCGACGTTGCATTTGCGTCTCGCCGCCCCGCTGTTTGTCCTTCCAGGGGCTCGCAATCAGGGCAGTGGCAATTCCGTCAGCGGTCGCGGTACCCGGAACCGCTGACTCAATCCCAGCAAAACAAGCTTTTAGTAAGTCGATCTAGACCAACCCCTCCCTGATACATCCCGCACTTCAAACGAGAGACGGAGAGTTAAGCACATGATCCCCGTTGTTGCCATCTGGCTCCTAGCATTCCTTGGTTCCATTGTCGCTTTAGTCCAAGCGTTCCTGTTCTTCAAAACCATGATGGCGGCCGACGACGGAACGCCGCGGATGGTCGAAATCGCGGGCTACGTGCGCGAGGGATCCAATGCGTATCTCCGTCAACAGTACAAGGTTGTGGGGGCTTTCTTTGTCGTGATCGTGATCCTGCTGGGGCTCGCGGTCTACGCCAAGGTGCAGAGTCCATTCGTGCCGTTTGCCTTTTTGACTGGTGGTTTCTTTTCTGGTCTGGCGGGTTGGTTCGGCATGAAGACGGCCACCTGGGCCAGCAGCCGGACGGCGGCAGGTGCACAAAAGTCGCTGAACCAGGGTTTGCAGGTCGCGTTTCGATCCGGCGCCGTGATGGGATTGACGGTCGTTGGCCTGGGGCTGTTGGACATCACGCTGTGGTTCGGATTCCTCTATTACGTCTGGCCCAATGTATTGGGATACGAAGCCCTCACCTTGACGGACATTACGGTCACCATGCTGTGTTTCGGGATGGGAGCGAGTGCCCAGGCCCTGTTTGCCCGCGTCGGTGGCGGTATTTTCACCAAGGCGGCCGACGTTGGGGCAGACCTGGTCGGCAAGGTGGAACAGGGGATTCCAGAAGACGATCCGCGTAATCCAGCCACCATCGCGGACAATGTGGGCGACAATGTTGGCGACGTCGCCGGCATGGGGGCCGACCTGTACGAATCGTACTGCGGTTCGATCCTGGCCACGGCGGCTCTGGGGGTCGCAGCGTTCCATACGGTGGAATTGGTTCCCAACGGCATGGATCCCGTCCAGGCACAGCTCAACTCGCTGTTTCTCCCGATGGCGATTGCGGGGGTCGGTATTTTCCTCTCCATCATTGGCATTTACTTGGTCCGCACCGGCGAAGATGCTACGCAGAAAAACCTGCTCAGCGCATTGGCCTGGGGCATTAACTGGTCGACCGGCCTGGTGGCGATTGCCGCGGTGGCCCTGTCATACCTGCTGATGCCGGCCACTGAAGCCACCAAGACGTTTGGGATCCCAGGCGTGGCGTTTAGCATCATCGTCGGCTTGGCTGCCGGGTGGATCATCGGAAAGTGGACCGAATACTCGACCAGCGACGAATACGCACCAACAAAGAACTTGGCGGAACAGGCCGTTACCGGTCCCGCCACGTTGATTATTGGGGGCGTGGCCGATGGGATGATGAGCGTTTGGGCCCCGGTGATCACCGTCTGCGTCGCGACCCTGCTGGCATTCGGATTTGCTGCCGGTTGGAACTTTGGCGATGTCAACTACTTCGCCCTGGGCCTCTACGGGGTCGGCATCGCCGCGGTTGGCATGCTGAGCACGCTCGGCATCACGCTGGCAACCGACGCCTACGGTCCTATCGCGGACAACGCCGGCGGCAACGCGGAAATGGCTGGTCTCGAGCCGATCGTCCGGGAACGGACCGATGCCTTGGACTCGCTGGGGAACACGACAGCCGCAACGGGCAAGGGATTTGCCATCGGCTCGGCGGCCCTGACCGCGCTGGCCTTGCTTGCGGCTTATGTGGAGGAAGTCCGTGTTGGTTTCGAGCGGTGGGGCGACGAAGTCGTGGCTGCGGCTCCGGCGGATGGCATCTACAAGCTCTCGACCGGTTTCATTGTCGAGAAACATGGCGACCATTCGCACATGTTCCTGGCGATGCCCAACCAGACGCGCCACCAAGGGATCAAGGACCAATGGGAGGCGGTCGGGCCGGACCAATGGCCCGCGAAGCTCGACGATTCCCTGTTCGAGGAAGGCCAGGACGGCGAACTGAGCTTCCACACCGGTGACCGGCTGGTGGCGGTGCACAACGCGAAGTTGCCAGATTTTACGACCTATTACGACGCGTCTCTGATGAATCCCAAGGTTCTGGTGGGCGTTTTCCTGGGTTGCATGGCCACGTTCGTGTTCTGTGCGATGACGATGAAGGCGGTCGGTCGCGCCGCCAAGGGCATGGTAGAAGAGGTTCGCCGCCAGTTCCGTGAAAAGCCGGGCATCATGGAGGGAACCGACACGCCTGATTATGCGGCGCCCGTGGCGATCAGTACGGTGGCGGCACAGCGAGAAATGGTGCTTCCGTCACTGCTGGGATTGGTCACACCCATTGCGACCGGCATCCTGTTGGGCGTCGGGGGAGTGCTGGGCTTGCTGGTGGGAACGCTCACCTGCGGTTTTTGCGTCGCGATCTTCATGGCCAATGCCGGCGGATCGTGGGATAACGCGAAGAAGTACATCGAAGCCGGGCACCACGGTGGCAAAGGTTCCGACGCTCACAAAGCGGGCGTCGTCGGCGACACCGTCGGCGACCCGTTTAAGGATACCAGCGGCCCGAGCCTGAACATTCTGATCAAGCTGATGAGCATGGTCAGTGTGGTGGTGGCCGGACTGGTTGTCCGCTATAGCCTGATGGCGTTGGGAATCTTTTAGTCAGCTGATCCGCCCATTCCGGCGAACAGCGAGAAAATCCAGCCACGGGGCGTCCAAATGGGCGCCCCGTTTTCGTGTGCTGGGGGACGTGCTCCCGCGCCGACGGCGTGCCGATCGGAGTTCACAGGTGCCGGAATTCACAGGTGCCGGCGTTTGGACGAGCCGGTGTTTCGAGCGGCCCTGGCCGACCGATACCCAGGCTCGAGGCATCTTTGTGGCCCGGGGCCCTGGGGCCGCCGGATGAAGGCTCGCGACCGACCGGCGTCAGTTGCCGGAAGCAGGCAAGTTACTCGATCCCATCAGCGCTTCGTCGATGGCTCGGGCGGCGCCGCGTCCTTCGTTAATGGCCCAGACGACCAGGGATTGGCCCCTTCGGCAGTCACCCGCCGCAAAGACCTTGTCGATGCTGGTCGTGAACTTGCCATGTTCGGCTTGGAAATTGGTCCGCCGATCGTGCTCGATTCCCAGCATGTTGGAAACGGTCTGTTCTGGCCCCAGGAAGCCCATCGACAGAAAAACGAGATCGCAGGGCCACGTTTTCTCCGAACCGGGAACTTCGCTGAAGGGGGCTTTGTCGGAGGGCTTTGACCAGTCAATGTTGACCGTCTCGACACCGGCGACGTTCCCATTTCCATCATCGAGAAATCGCTTGGAGAGCAGCGCGTAGGTGCGGGGGTCGTGGCCGAACTTTTCTTGGGTCTCCGCATGGGAATAGTCCAGTCGAAAGATCCGCGGCCATTGAGGCCAGGGGTTGTTTCCAGCGCGCTCGGTGGGGGGCTCGTCCAGCAATTCGAAATTTACGACTTCGGTGCAACCATGCCGGAGCGAAGTGCCAATGCAATCCGCACCGGTGTCGCCGCCGCCAATCACAATCACACGTTTGCCTTTGGCGTTGATCATCGCGGCATCGGCGAGTTCGGAATCGAGCAGGCTTTTCGTGTTTCGCGTCAGGAACTCCATCGCGAAATGAATCCCCGCGAGTTCGCGGCCGGGAATTGGCAGGTCGCGTGGACGCGTAGCACCGGTGGCCAGCAGCAGGGCGTCATTGACGCTGAGTAGTTTGTTGGGGTCGATGAAGCGGACCTTGCAGCCGCGCTCCTCCATGATTTTCGTCATGTGCCCCGGGGGGAGATCTTCTGGCTTACCGATATGTGCGTTGGTGACAAACGTGACCCCTTCGGCGGCGAGCAGATCGATGCGGCGCTGCACGACCCCCTTGTCCAGCTTCATATTGGGAATCCCGTACATCAGCAGACCGCCAATCCGATCGGCCCGTTCGTAGACGGTGACAGTGTGTCCGGCCTTGTTCAACTGGTCCGCGGCGGCGAGCCCCGCCGGGCCCGAACCGACGATCGCCACGGTCTTGCCGGTGCGGACCTGCGGCGGATTGGGTTTGACCCAGCCTTCGGCGAAACCGCGGTCGATAATGGCGTTCTC
>JAUIHJ010000593.1 GCA_030432015.1 bacterium | reverse complement strand
ACTGGTACGAACGATTCTAGACGGCCGCCTCGTTCGAGATGCAGTCCAGCTCCACAACGGTGACACGATCTTCGGCGAATTGACTGAGGCTCCGGACCCTGCCGCGAGTCGCAGCGAATTTTTCCTTCAGCGATTCGGGGTGAGGACGCGTGCCGATCGAACTCCGATCACGGTCGCCGTTGACGACGCCGTGGCGGTTTCATTTCGTGACCACGAACGGGCGGAAAGACCCGGACGCGACCGCGTCGTGTGGTTGGGTTTTGGCGATGGATCCTTGCTGGCGGCCGACGCGATTGATGCGGATTCGAGAACGGTACGTCTGACACTGGCGTGCGGTCAACAGGTGACGCGGCCGGCTGATGAGGCCTGGGAGGACGTGCAGTTCGTGCAACCGATCGGAGCCGGCATCGACTACCTGTCCGATCGCATCGCGTTGGGATATCAACATTCACCGTTTCTGGAACTGAAACGGCCACTTGGCATCGACCGAAATGTGCTGGGCGGCAGACTGCGTTGCGCCGGCGAGGTCCACCTGAAAGGACTCGGTATGGCAACGACGTCGCGGGTCGTTTTCGACGTGACCGAGGCCGATCGGCGGTTTGCAGCGGAGCTTGCCTTGGATGACGAAGCTGGCAGGCTGGGCAGCGCGGTCTTCCGCGTTTTTCTGGAAAAAGAGCAGGACGGCGCGGCGGCCGAGTGGCACGCAGCATACACCAGCGAGATTGTTCGTGGAGGCGACGCACCACGTCCAATTTCGATTGACCTGACCATGACGAAGCGAATTGCCCTGATTGTTGACTTTGCCGACCACGGCGACCGGCGGGATTATGCCAACTGGCTCAACGCAAGATTCCTTCCTTGATCGAATCTTGACGCCGGGCTAATTGCCAAGCACGTCCCAGGGAATCAATTCGTTCCCGTTGATCGTGGTCATTCCTTCGACAAAATCCGGCGGCATGACATCGCTCAGAAACCGCACTTCGCCATCGGCCATCAGGGCATGGGCCCCGCCGGCATGGTAGCTCCCCAGTTCCTGTCCAAACCCGCCGTTGATTGAAAACTGCATTCGCTTGACGGAGAGGTCCTCCGGGGCCAGCCAATTAATGCCGTAGATGGGGACTTCGACGACCACCAATGTGGAAGCGAGGTCATCTCCCACATCGGCGGTTGCGCGGGCTTCGCTGCCGGGAAAGAGGGTCGCGGGCCCGACCACCACCATGTAGTTCGATTCGCCGAGACCTTGGGCGTCGGGATCGGCCGGGCAGGCAAACACGCGGGGCATCTGGGTCGCAAGTTTTTGGTTGTTCGGGCTATCCCAAGGTTCTGAAAAATCATAATTGCTGTAGGTGCCATGTTCCCCCAGGTAGGGAAGTAGCAGTACCCGCCAACTGTGCATCGGCTTGCCGTCCGCGTCGGGAACAAACGCCGGTGGCAACTCCCCGTGCTCCGCTTCGTACGCTTGCAGTGCCAGTCCAATCTGTTTGAGGTTGTGATCGCACCTGTGGGAATTGGCCATGTTCCGCGCGACGCCGAAGGCAGGGAACAGGAACACGACAACGAGCCCGATGACGGCGATGGCGGCGGAGACGGCGCCCAGGGTGACCAGAATCACGGTCTTTTTCGAAGCCCCGGGCCGGTGTGCGATACCCGTCACGATTTCGTTAGCTGCGAATTGCTCGTCAGCCGGCACAAACGGCACGGTGATACTTTTACCGCACTTCACACAGGCGCCGGTTTGGCCGGCGAACTCGTCTTCAACGA
This sequence comes from bacterium, assembly GCA_030432015.1. Classification (GTDB taxonomy): domain Bacteria; phylum Planctomycetota; class Planctomycetia; order Pirellulales; family Pirellulaceae; genus ARS98. Next base: position 3,659 of record JAUIHJ010000593.1, on the reverse strand, counting down.
GTGTTTGTTCCTGGCAATAGGGACAAGCAAATGGGATCGGCATCGCGAAAATTCCCTCGCGTCGAGTAGCGTTTACCGAAGTTCGTGCTGATCCTGGTCGCGGCTAGCCATTCTCTCTTACGATTGTAACGAATTGCCGGGCGAGCGATTCGATTCTGGAAAAATCACGCCGTTCGACGGCATCGGCCTCGACCAGCGAAGCGCCAACACCGAGTGCCCAGGCGCCGGCCTGCAAGAAGGCTTGGGCGGTCTCGAGATTGACGCCGCCAGTCGGCATGAGTCGGACCTGGGGCAGCGGTGCGCGGAGCGACTTCAGATACTTCGCGCCGCCGGCAGCATCAGCGGGAAAGACTTTTACAGCGTCCGCACCCGCCTCCCAGGCACGAATCACTTCGGTCGGCGTGAGTGCTCCCGGCATAACGAGTTTGTCATACCGGCGGCAGGTCTGGATCACTTCGAGCGACGTTCCCGGCGAAACGATAAATTCGGCACCGGCCAGCATGGCAATGCGGGCCGTGGGGGCATCCAGCACGGTTCCAGCGCCCAACAGCACTCGATCTCCCAGACGATCGGCGACTTGCTCGAGCACCCGTTCGGCCTTGGGGACGGTAAACGTGACCTCCATGACGTCGATTCCGCCGGCCAGGAGCGCCTCGGCAACATCCGCCAGGACCTCGCCACTTGGCGCCCGAATCACCGCGACCAATTTGGTCGACGCCACGCGCTGGAGATGATCAGCTTTGCTCATAAGTAAGGTGTCCGGCCAGTCGGGGTAAAATGGTGCTGGTTGACGGGTTGTCCCTGAAAACGGGACGAATTCCTCCCGCCACAACTCCCCAGTGGGATGCGATTTAAGATTTGCGGCTGGGAATTCCTGGACTCGCTGTACGCATTGTGCATAATATTCGATGTTCGCACGTCAGCAAACCCATGCTGAATTCGCACCCACGATGTCGGTCAAGCCAGATGAGGGAATTCCTCCTTACGTCACATGCCCAAGCGGTGATCTGGTCAACAGTCCTATTGATTGTGATCGTAATAGCCGTTTATATCGTGGAAAGGTTGCGCGATCGCATGGATGACGACCGCCTGGAAGCAAATGAGTTGCTGACGAATTTCCGAGAATTGCATCTGCAGGGTGACATTGAGGACTCGGAATTCCGAGATATAAAATCGGTGCTTGGAACGCAGATGACGCAAGAGTTAAAGGATACTGATCAACAGGGTTAAGCCAGTCGTTGCGAGTTCTTCGGAGAATCGCACTCGTCGGATTGACCGGAACAGATCATTTCTTTAGGCCTTGCTGAATATCAGGCATCGACAAGACACTGCATGCTCGAAGCCGTCGGAAAGGATTCCCAGCCTCAAGGTGGTCGTGCCGCCAGGGCTGACATACGAGCGACACCGAGAAAAATAAGACATTCGAGCCCAGCGCACCGAAGACCGGGCGGGACGGATCGGGAATCCAGAAGGAGAATCAATGGCAGGTGGAAAGGATATCACCGGGGGTCGTCGCGGCGGAACCACCAAGAAGAACGCTTTTTGTTCGTTTTGTCGTAAGAGCTACCGCGATGTGGGCCCTTTGGTTGAAGGACCTGGAGACGTTTACATCTGTGGGGAGTGCATCGAACTTTGTCAGTCGATCCTCGACCAGGAGCAGCGGCGGCGTGGCCAAAGCAAGCAACTGTTTCGAGACATCCCCTCGCCACGGGAAATCGTTAGTCAGTTGGACAACTACGTCATCGACCAGGACGGCGCGAAGCGTGTCCTCGCCGTGGCGGTCCACAACCATTACAAGCGACTGTCGCTTGGTTGGGAAGGCAACGATGTCGAGATCGACAAGTCCAATATTCTGATGATTGGACCAACGGGTTCGGGCAAGACACTCTTAGCCCGAACGCTGGCCCGCGTCTTGGACGTCCCGTTTGCCATTGGCGACGCGACGACCCTGACCGAAGCCGGATACGTAGGTGAAGATGTCGAGAACCTGCTGCTCAAACTCTTGAGTGCTGCAGATTTCGATGTCGAAGCAGCGCAGCGAGGCGTCTTGTATATCGACGAAATCGACAAAATCGGCAAGACGAGCAACAACGTGTCGATTACGCGAGACGTTTCGGGAGAAGGCGTTCAGCAGGCGTTACTGAAGATGCTCGAAGGGACCGTCGCGAACGTACCACCGCAAGGCGGTCGTAAGCACCCTGAACAGCAATACATCCAGATCGATACCACCAACATCCTCTTCATTTGCGGAGGAACTTTTGTCGGCCTGGACAACTTCATTCAAAAACGTCTGGGGAACCGCACGCTTGGTTTCGGTCAGCAGTCCGGCTTCGTTGCGGAGTCGAACCTGGCCGAGTTACTACCGCAAGTCACCACGGACGACGTCCTCGAATTCGGCTTGATTCCGGAATTGGTCGGTCGCTTGCCCGTGATCTCAGCACTTGCACCTTTAAACGAAGAAGGCCTTGTACGTGTCTTGACCGAACCCAAAAATGCGTTGGTCAAGCAATATCAGAGCCTCTTCGAAATGGAAGAGAGTGAGCTTAGCTTCACCGAAGACGCACTGCTGGCCATCGCTCGCCGGGCCCACGAAAAGGGGACCGGCGCTCGCGGCTTGCGGTCAATCATCGAGAGCGTGATGTTGGACATCATGTTCGAGCTGCCAGATCAAGAGAAGGGAACCTCGGTTGTCATCGATGAAGAGATGATCACTGATTCGAGCAAGAAGTACTTCCCGCTGGCAGAACCGAAGAAGAGTGCCTGAACGCCGTTAGCGGCCAGGCTCGTGGGAAAATCCTGAAAACCTCCCAAGATTGGGCGTGACGAAGTTCGTCACGCCCTTTTTCTATTGCAGGATCAGGTATCTTGTACCGCGCGCGGTAGCAAAATAAAATCACCCGTCACGTTCCAATTGCGTATTGTGGCGCGTCACATACTTCGGCGCGTCACGTCGTTCGGCGCGTCACTTCGAAAAAGGTGCATCCAAACTCTTGGGAACCAGCGAATGTCCAGTGATAACCCCTATCAGCCACCGCAAGTCAACGATCCTGTTTTGAAGCCACATCAGGCGGATACCGATGGAATTTGGCGTCAAGGGAAACTGCTGGTCATGCGCAAGACGGCCGTGCTCCCCGATCGTTGTGTGAAAAGCAACGTGCCGACCGATCGCAAGCTGAAACGAAACCTGACCTGGCATCATCCAGCAATTTTTCTCAGCATCCTCATCAGCCTTTGTGTCTATGTCATTCTGGCCCTGATTCTCTCCAAGAAAGCAACGATCCACATTGGTCTTGCCGACATCTGGTTCGCCAAGCGCTCACGGGCCATCATGATCGGATGGGGATCGGTCCTGGCCTCGATCGCGATGATTATCGGGGGCATCGTCCTGATTGATCAGAATGACCTATTCGGGATCATGATCGCGGCCGGTGTGCTGGTGTTTCTGGTCGGAGCGATCTACGGCCTTGTCGCGGCACGCATGGTTACGCCGACCAAAATTGACGACACGTTCGTCTGGCTCAAGGGCGTGAATTCCGACTATCTGGATTCGCTGCCTGTCTGGCCTGGCTAAGCCAACCGCCGCAACACTTCGATGCCGCGTTCAATGACGGCATCCGCCGCCGCGTACGAAATCCGAAAGTGGGTGTCGTGGCGGCTGA
>JAUIHJ010000592.1 GCA_030432015.1 bacterium | reverse complement strand
CCGTGCCCGGCCCTGTCGAACCTGCCGCGCCCGGGGAACCGGCCGTGACCAGCGATGTTGACCCCGTGCCGGCGCCGACGGTCGTCGCGGCGACCGCCGTCGAGGTCGGCCGTTACGTCGCCGAAGACCAGCTTCTGGCGCGTTACGACGGTACGTCTGACGATTGGTATCTGGTCCCCACTGCCGCGGTTCTGAAGGCTGGTGATCGGCTCGTGACGTTTCCGACCTACCGCCCCAACGCCGTGATTGGCGACATTAACGTCACCTTCGTCAATGCCACCAGCGTCGAGCTGGCGACGCCGGGCGAGGAAGGGCAGCCTCGGATGAAGATGGATTTTGGAAGTGCCGTGATTCTCCCGTTCAAGGCGGCGGCGGGGCGGATCGCGTTACAGATTGGCGATCAAGAAGGACATGTCGTCTTTGGCGACCTGGATTCGGTCGCCGCAGTCAAGGTTTCTCGTTTTCTACCCCCAGGCTCGGACCCGGAGATGACGGCCGCGCAAAGCGTCTTTCGCTTGTATGCCGTCAGCGGTCGTGTTGGCTGGAGCGAAGCGGGTGCCAAGACCGTCGTTGTCGACGCGGGCCGCATGCTGGCCCGCGTCAACGGAGGCGCCGTGTCGGTGGTGGACGCAGGGCCGTTGCCTGACTGGATCGAGGGACGCGATCAAAAGGAGATCGAACGACGCGCGTCGCACGAGTTGCGAACGGCGCTCGAGAAAGATCGGCCGCTGAGCCGGTCGCTGATGGAGATGACCGATTTTCGACAGCACGAAGTGGTTGACCTCGCTTGTCGGTCCCTGAGCTACCTGGGAGTTTATGACCCACTGATCAAGGCACTCAGCGAGAAACGGCAACATTATTATTGGCGTGACCAGTTCGATGAACTGCGCGCCATTGGAGCTCGCAGTCCTGAAGCTGCCGCAGCCCTTCGCCGGATGATCGAAAAACTGCATGCGGGCGATGCTGCGACCCTGCACCGTCTCACCTGGGGGTACTCGCCGACCCAGTTAAGTTCCGGCGCTGATGCGGAGTTGGTGGACTTATTGGAGCACGATGCGATGTGCCTGCGCGTCCTGGCGTTCATGAATTTGGAGAGAATCACCGGCGGCGTGACGAAGAACTTCCGCCCCGAGTTGCCGCCGAGCCAAGAGAGGACCAAGGTCGCGAATTGGCGACGGGCACTGAAGGAAGGGACAATTGTCTACAAGACCCCTCCCATGCCGTGGTCGCCGCCGACTGCAGACGCACCGGGTCGCTAAAGTAGCGTCAAGTTGCAATTTAGCGCGCCAGCCGGCTACACGTTTTCACCCACCCGTGTGCATGGAGATGCCGAGCTTCCCTGGCTGCGGGCGCTGCCGTTTTGCCTTTGTGAATCGCAATTTCAAGCGGCAAAAACAGGGTGCGGGGTAACTTTCCCCCCGGGAGAGGTTGGCTGGCGGGACGGCCGCAGGAGCCGATGCTTTTCGGCCAGCGCCTAAATTTCACGGGAAAAACGGCAAGAAACGACCAGCCCAGCCTGCGCCAGGTCGGTCGGCCCGGGGTGCCCGACTCAATTTTCTGGCGGAGTTCTCGGCACATCCAACCGCGGCCGAGAAAATGTGATATGGTGCAAAGTTGCTGGGGCAACGGTCCCACCTTCCTGACAATCGTTAGACTAGGTAGAATGGGTCGTCTGGTGTGTTCCGGCGGCCTGATCGAGGTGGGTCTATTTGGAATTGTGCCCGGCGGTTGTCGCACTAGAATAGATGGCTTCGCCGTGGGGCATGCCGCCCACAACGTAATGCCGGCAATGGGTTCAGAAGGCTAGGAGAGATTCTCGGTGCAGATCACGATTTCAGCTCGACATGGTCATCTCAGCGATCAAACGCAACAGAAAATCTCAGAGAAAGCCTCCAAGCTGCGCAAGTTTTTTGACCGGATTACGGGCATCGAAGTCACGGTTGATCTCGAACATCATGAAGAGTCGGTCGACGTTGAAGTCCGCGCTTCCGCCGAGCGCACAGACGGTTTTGTCGCCCGTGACTCGGCTTCCGAACTGTTCGCGGCCCTTGACGGTGCAATGCATAAGGTCGAGCAACAACTTCGCAAACACAAAGAACGACTACAAACAGGTCACCGTCAGCCGGGCCGGAAACAGATGCCGCCACCGCTCGAGGGAGAATCGGATTCTGACTGAATTCGACCAGTGCTCGATTGCTGGCCGCGCCCACCGGCTGACACCCAATGACGAACACAAGAAAAACGAGGATGCGAGCATGAAGTTTTCAGACTTTGTCAACGTGAAAGCAATTCGGGCGGAGCTGTCCGCTGATGACAAAGAAGGTGTGATCGCTGAGTTGGTGGAGTCTCTCGTTAGTGCGGGGGCGATCAATGGCGATCAAAAAGACAGTATTGTCAAGGCAATCATGAAGCGCGAGGAGCTTGGCAGCACGGGCATTGGCCGTGGCGTGGCCGTCCCGCACACGAAGCATCCGAGCGTCGAAGAGCTTGTGGGGACCGTGGGAGTGAGCAGTGAAGGCGTCGACTTCACCAGCTTGGACGGCGAAAAGGTCCAGCTGTTCTTCCTGCTCGTGTCTCCACCCGACCGCCCGGGCGATCATTTGCGTGCGTTGGAGAATATTTCGCGCCAGCTTCGCGACGACACGTTTTGCCGATTCCTCAAGCAATCGAAGACTCCGCAAGACATTCAGCAGTTGCTGGAAGAAGCCGACAACAACCAGTTTGTTTCGTAGGCCAATCTTGACGGCGGGCAGGTGAGATCGGATCGACACGTCGATGCGATGTTGATTCTTGGGGGGTGCCTCCAGGAGCGTTGAGGCGTGCAGCAAGACAAGATGATATGAATGACAAAGCGTCAACGCGTCAGGTCACGGTATCGAATCCGCAAGGATTGCATGCTCGTCCGGCGCACGCGCTTGTCAACGTAGCGAGTCGATTTCAGTCCCAGATCGATGTGATCCGCGACCACGAGCGAGTTGACGGCAAGAGTATCTTGTCGATCCTCACCCTGGCAGCGGAACAAGGAACAGAGTTGATTATTGAAGCCCGGGGCGACGACGCGAAAGACGCGTTGGACGCTCTGGAGCATTTGTTTCTCGAGGGATTCGGCGATGCCGCCTCGGGTGACAGTCCAGAGACATCACAAGCCGACGGATCCCAACGACCATCACGATGATGGTTTTCCGCCGGTAGAACCACCAAAGGACGGACGGGCTGACTGTGAACAAGGCGTGTTCGGTAGATCGCAGTATCGCAAACGAATGTTGATCCCGGATCCGGAGCCGGCTCGTCTGCATGAGCGATGCAGACATTGCAGGGAATCGCGGTTTCGCCAGGCGTTGCCATAGGCGAAGCGCTGGTTGTCGATAACGAAGGATTTCGCATCCCTCGCCGGTTCGTGATGCGCGATGTGGTCGACGACGAAGTCGAACGGCTGAATAAGGCACTCGATTTTGTCGCCACAGAGATTGCTCGCGACCGAGACGCCGTCGCCGCGCAGTTGGGCAGTGATTACGGCGCGATCTTCGCCGCGCATTTACAAATGCTGCGTGACCGCCGGATGAACGAAGAGTTGACGTCGTTGATTCGCGAGCGGCATCATTCCCCCGAATACGCGGTCCGGACCGTGCTTCGTCGCTACGCCAAGATTTTTCAGGAACTCCGTGACGACTACTTGGCGGAGCGGGCCAATGACATCTTCGACCTCGAACGTCGTCTGCTACGTTGTTTGCTGGGAGAACGGCGGGAAGAACTGGCCCATATCACATCGCCGGTTGTGGTGTTGGCCCACAACTTGACGCCGTCTGAGACCGCGATGCTCGACCCCGAGTTCGTACTGGGCTTCATCACTGAAATCGGCGGCGCGGGCGGGCATACGGCGATCGTCGCCAAGGGGCTGGAAATTCCGGCCGTGGTCGGCACGGGGTCGTTCCTGAGAGATGTTTCTGGGGGCGAGTTGACCATCGTTGATGGCGACCTGGGCCGGGTCATCTTGCAGCCGGACGAAGAGACGATCGCCCGCTACCGCCGTGAAGTCGAAGAGCACCGTTCGCTTGCGGTTCGCCTGCAGAGCCTGCGTGAATTGCCTGCTGAGACGCTGGACGGTACCCGCGTGACCCTTTCAGCAAACATCGAGTTTCCCCGCGAAGTCGACGCGTGTCTGGACCGGGGCGCCGATGGTGTCGGGTTGTATCGGACTGAGTTTCTTTACTTGGCGGTGAACTCTGAACCGACCGAGGATGAGCACTACGACGCGTACCGCCAGGTGTTGATGGCCATGGGTGACCGTCCGGTGGTGTTTCGGACACTCGATTTGGGTGCGGATAAACTGGGGCGGCTGCCGACGCATGAAGAAGAGCGGAATCCATTCTTGGGCCTCCGCAGTATCCGTCTTTCGTTGAAGAACTTGCCCCAGTTTCGGACGCAGTTGCGTGCGATTTTGCGGGCCAGCGTGCTGGGGTCGGCCCGCATCATGTTTCCGTTGATTTCCTCCATGCAGGAACTGCGGCATGCAAAAATGGTGGTGGCCGACACCATGGAGGATTTGGAAGAGGCAGGGGTTGATTTTGATCGCGAGATCCAGATCGGCATGATGGTCGAAGTGCCGGCGACCGTGGTCATGTTGGACAAGTTTCTCCCCGAGGTCGATTTCATCAGCATCGGCACGAACGATCTGATTCAGTATGCCCTGGCGGTCGATCGGAGCAACAACGAAGTTGCTGATCGCTACCGGGCCAGCGACCCGGCCGTCTTGCGGCTGTTGGACATGTCGCTTACCGCCGCGCGCCAAGCCGAAATTCCAGCCAGCGTCTGCGGGCAAATGAGCGGCGAGGCAACGTATACCATGCTGCTGCTGGGGCTGGGCTTACGCGCCTTAAGTGTGCCCCCTGCCGGCATCCCTGAGATCAAGAAAATATGTCGCAGTGTTTCTGTTTCCCAATGCGTCGAGGTTGCCAAACGAGCGTTGGCGATGGAGAGCCCCGGGGAAATCGAAACATATCTGCGCGAAGAACTACGAAAGGTCGTGCCGGAACTCGTCCTATGTTGACGGCGAGCAACGAGGACAATTTGGTCCCCGGCAAAACCAGCGCACACTCACACATGAGAAATAAATCGTATGAAAAAAGAAATGCTGATCAATGTATCGCAACCCGAAGAATGCCGGATTGCGATCATTGAAGATGGCCTTCTGGAAGAACTCTACATCGAACGGGCGAGCCAGGATAATCTCGTCGGGAATATTTATAAGGGGCGGATCGTGAACCTGGAGCCGAGCATCCAGGCCGCCTTTGTCGACTTCGGTGTGGGCCGCAATGGCTTTCTCCACATCAGCGATGTCGAGCCCCAATATTTTCGGCAGGGAGGATATGACCCTGATGTTCCATTGGAGAATCCCAACGCCAATGGCGCGGACGACGAAGC
>JAUIHJ010000591.1 GCA_030432015.1 bacterium | reverse complement strand
CAAGGACCAGGAAGAAGGCTATCCCGGCAATCTACAGGTCAAGGTCACCTACCGATTAACGGACGCCAATGCACTGATCGTCGATTATCACGCCACCACCGATCAAGCCACCCCGGTCAATCTGACGCAACATACCTACTTCAACTTGAAGGGCGAAGGGAACGGCAACATCCTGGACCACGAATTAATGCTCAATGCAGCGCAGTTCACGCCCGTCGATGCTGGACTGATCCCCACAGGCGAACTGGCGGGCGTGGCCGGGACACCGTTCGACTTTACGTCGCCGAAACCGATCGGCCGAGACATTAGCCAAGACCACCAGCAACTGGAATTCGGCCTGGGCTACGATCACAACTGGGTCCTGACCAAGGCTGGCAAGGCGGACGAACTCACCCTGGCCGCGCGCGTTTACGAGCCGGCCAGCGGGCGCGAGCTGGAGATCCAAACAACAGAACCTGGCATTCAGTTCTATTGTGGCAATTTCCTGGATGGTCGTTTGAAGGGCAAGTCTGGTCGCCCGTATCTGCACCGCGGCGGGTTTTGCCTGGAGACGCAGCACTACCCGGACAGCCCCAATCAGCCGGCGTTTCCGACCACGATTCTCCAACCGGGCGACGCTTACAAGACAAAGACGGTCTTCACGTTTTCCACACGGTAATCTGTACGTTTTCCCAGTGACACGTTTCGTGCCGTTTGAACCTGCGCGGCGTGCGCTGCATGATGCCCGGTCTCCTAACGATCACGACAACGACCCGCCAGCCGGCAAAACCCGCGAGGTGCCCGCGACAACCATGAAACTTTCGGTATGTATTGACGCGGTGCTGCCCGATCTCCCCATCGACGACGCCTTGCGCGTGGTCAAGGAGGCCGGCATTGACGCGTTTGAATTCTGGGCCTGGTGGGAAAAGGACGTCGAGCAGTTGATTGCCGCGCGCGACCGGTACGAAATGCAGATTGCAGCCTGCTGCACCAAGTTCGTCAGTTTGGTGGACCCAGCAGCGCGTGCCGATTACCTGAGCGGACTTGAAGCATCCATCGCGGCAGCGCAACGGTTGAATTGCTCCACCTTGATTTCACAGGTGGGCGATTTTCTCCCCGGCGTACCACGCGACGCGCAACACCAGTCCCTGATCGCCGGACTTCGAGAAGCAGCCCCGCTGCTCGAGGCAGCCGGCGTGACCCTGGTGATCGAACCACTGAACGAACTGGTCGATCATCCAGGGTACTACTTGATTCGAAGTGACGAGGCATTCGAGATCGTCCATGCAGTCGCCAGTGACCGCGTGCAAGTCGTCTTCGACATCTACCACCAGCAGGTAAGTGAGGGGCATTTGATTCACAACATCACTTCCAACATCAAGCACATCGGTCATTTTCACGCGGCCGGCAACCCTGGACGCCACGAATTGTCCGTTGGCGAACTCCATTATCCTGCCATCTTCGACGCAATTCGCGTCAGTGACTACAGTGGCTACATCGGCCTGGAATACTGGCCCCAACACGACCCTGCGGCAGGCCTCCGGGCCGTCCGCGACTGGGTGTCATAAACGGCGATCACTTCGAAACGCTGGCAACACGATACGTTCATTAAATCGTCGAACAGCGCCCCCATCTCTTCAGAACAGGAACGAAACATCATGCCATCCGTGCCTCAGCGACTTGCGACCTTGGCGTCCTGTCTCGTGCTGGCTATGACTTCCGCGGTGTCCGCTGCGGAGCGACCCGCGCGACCCAACATCGTGATCATCTTGGTCGACGACATGGGGTTCTCCGATGTCGGTTGTTACGGTGGAGAAATTCAGACACCCAATATCGATCGCCTCGCAAGCGGCGGATTGCGGTTCACTCAATTCTACAATTCGGGCCGCTGCTGTCCGACGCGGGCGAGCTTATTAACCGGACGCCACCCGCATCAAGTCGGCATTGGACATATGACGGCGCCACCGAACAGTCCGCTCGGGATCGAGGGCCCCTACCAAGGCTATTTGAACGATAATTGCCTGACGATCGCCCAAGTCCTCAAGAGTGCCGGCTATCACACGCTGATGACCGGCAAGTGGCACCTGGGTGCCGACCGCAAAGAATGCTGGCCCCTGCAGCGAGGTTTTGACCGTTACTTTGGCGGGATTAGCGGCGCGTTTAATTACTTCAAGCCGGGTGGCGACCGCGGCCTGACGTTGGGTAATGATCCCGTCGCACCGGACGACGCGTTTTACGCCACAGATACGTTTACCGATGTCGCTTGCGACTACATCGCCGAGGTGTCCCAGCAGGATGACCAGCCGTTCTTTCTGTACTTGGCATACAACGCCCCCCACTGGCCGCTGAATTCGAAATGGGACGAATTCCAGAAGTACAAGGGAAAGTACACCGGCGGTTGGACGGCGCTGATGCAGCAACGCCTGGCAAAACAAAAGCGGCTGGGCCTGGTCAGCGACGACATTCAGCCCGCACCCCACGTCGGCCCGTCCTGGGATTCGCTTAACGACAAACAGCGGGACAACCTGGATTCGATTATGGCCGCCTATGCCGGCTGCATCGACTCGATCGACCAGAACATTGGAAAATTGACACAGCACTTGGATCGACTGGGTAAGCTCGACAACACGTTGATTTTCTTTCTTTCCGATAACGGGGCCTGCCAGGAAGGCGGCCAACTCGGACAAGGCTCGAGCGCCATGGTTAAGAACCCGCCATTAGAAACGACGGCGGGTGTGCGACTGGGGCTGGCCTGGGCGAACGCCTGCAATACGCCCTTTCGGCTCTACAAACATTTCGTCCACGAGGGAGGCGCCTGCACACCGCTGATTGCATCATGGCCGGCAGGCATCAAGCCGGAGCAGCGAGGTACCTTCGTACGTCAAACGGCCTATCTTCCCGACTTCATGGCGACCTGCGTCGAGTTAGCGGGGGCCACCTACCCGTCCGACGTTCCTCCCTGCGAAGGTGTTTCCGTCGTGCCGTTATTGACTGGCAGCGACGCGCCCATTCACTCGGATCCGATCTACTGGGAACACGAGGGCAACGCCGCAGTACGGTGGGGGAAATGGAAGCTCGTCCGCGAATACAAGAAACCATGGGAGCTATACGACATTCAGGCTGACCGCACGGAAATGAATAACTTGGCTCGGACACACCAGGCCCAACGAGATGAGATGGCCGGGTTGTGGGAGGCTTGGGCAACGAAGAATGGGGTCGCCTTTCCCGCACGATTCAACATGTATGAGTTCTTGAATAAGAAACGCCAGACCAACAAGCAGCGACTGAACAAGGGTCGCCCGAACCAACAGCCTGGAAACAAGCAGAATAAAAAGGCGGCGAAAAACCGCGAACAATAGACCGCCGCATCTCCATCCGCCGCAATCACCAAGGCGCCCCGCCATGCCGTCCCCGGATCCCTCTGCCGAACTGTCTGAGCAATTTCTAAAATTCGTCCAGCAGCAAGGCCGTTCGCTACGTGCCAACGACGCGCCACCCCAATCGCTCGACGCGTGGACCGCGACACAACAGCAACTTCGCCGGCGACTCATCCGGTCCTGGGGTGGATTTCCGCGAACCGCCAGCCCGCTTGAACCGCACATTGTCGGCCATGTCCAGCGAGACGGCTATCGTATCGAAAAATTATTGCTGCAAACGCGGCCGGGCGTCTTGATGACGGCCAATGCCTATGTGCCTTCCGGCGCCGGACCGCATCCCGCTGTCCTCTGCGTGCACGGCCACTGGCGAGGTGCCAAGCACGAACCGGTCGTGCAGTCGCGTTGCATCGGGCTGGCCAAGCTTGGTTTCTTTGTCTTGATGGTGGATGCCTTCGGCGCCGGAGAACGCGGCATCGAAACGGCGTTGGGCGAATACCATGGCGAGATGGTCGCTGCCACTCTCTGGCCCACCGGGCTCACGTTGGCCGGTTTGCAGGTCTACGAAAATATGCGTGCCGTCGATTATCTGCAAAGCCGCCCCGAAGTCGCCTCGGGCAAGATCGGAGTGACGGGGGCAAGCGGTGGTGGTAATCAAACGATGTACGTCGGGGCCGTCGACGAACGCCTGAAATGCGTCGTTCCGGTCTGCTCGGTCGGCACATATCAAGCCTATTTAGGGGCCGCCTGTTGCATGTGCGAAGTGACCCCCGCGGCGCTGACCTATGCCGAAGAGGCCGCCGTGCTGGCTCTCGTCGCGCCGCGCGCGTTGATGGTTGTCAACGCGACCAAGGATGCGTTTCAGTTCTCGGTCGCAGAAGCACAAAAGTCGTTGCAAAATGCGGCGCCCGTCTTCGCCCTCTATGATCGGCCGGACCACCTCCGGCACGCGGTGTTCGAATCGCGACACGATTACAACCAGGCGATGCGCGAAGCGATGTACGGATGGATGACGCTGCATCTCAAGGGCGAAGGCGACGGCTCGCCGATTCCAGAACCGCCCCTCGAGACAGAAACTACGGAGACGCTGCGCTGCTTCCCCGGCCAAACGCGGCCCGAAAACTTCGTCACGCTGCCCAAGTTTGCCGCCCGCGAAGCCAAACGCCTGCTCGAGGCCCGCCCCAATTCAAATCACCTCGAACAATGGGAAGCTGAAGAGACGTTGATGCGTGAGTCGATGCCCCGCGTCCTGGGCGGCCTTCCCCAACCCACGCCACTTGACGTCGAGATCCACCGGACCGGAGATACGCAGTCGGTTACACTATCATCCGAACCGGGCATCACAATCCTCGCCAGTCGCCATTTCGCTGCAACTGAGCCCGCCGGGCTCGCCGTGTTGCTCGACCTCGACCAGGGTCGTGAGGCGGCCGACTCCGCGGTTGCCGAGTCATTCCGCGAACGGCACTGGGATGTCGCGACTGCTGACTTACGAGCCACGGGCGCCACAGCGCATCGCTCCGACAAGATCGGCCGCGCGCCCGACCACAATACGGCGGAATGGTCGATGTGGATGGGTCGTCCTCTGCTGGGCCAATGGGCCTGGGACGTCCACCGGTTGCTGGACGCGTTCGCGGCCGATGCGAGGGGTTTGCCAAAAACGGTGGCCGTGGTGGGGGTCGGTCCGGCGAGCTTGATCGCCCTCTGTGCCGCGGCGCTCGATCGACGAATCAACCGTGTCGCCACGATCGGCGGGCTTACCAGCTTTGTTAGCGACGTGCCGTACGAAGGGCAACGATTGGGAATTCTAGCCCCCGGCATCCTCCGCGACCTGGGTGATGTTCCGCAGATCGCATCCCTGACGGCGCCCCGACGGCTGGTGATTGCCGGCGGTGTACGAGGTGCTGGCGAGCCGTTGTCGATGGCACAGTTGCAAAGCGACTTCGCGCGAACGCGGACCGTCTACCAGTTGCACCAGGCGGCTGAGCAGTTGGCAATCCAACCGACCGCCGACGCGGCGACCATGGTTGCCGCGTTGACACGGTAATGCGTTTGACAGGGCGACCGGTACGGTGCGGTCGCCCCCGAGCG
>JAUIHJ010000590.1 GCA_030432015.1 bacterium | reverse complement strand
CTCGTGAGCTTCCCAGTAATAACCGTGGTTGAAGAGGTCAATTCCCCGCAGGTACGGCCGACACGCCTGCCAATCGGCCGGGGACGGCGTCCGGCTGGCTGGCGTGTCGGCTGGACGCTTCGTGCGACCGGGGACATATGCGCAGCTGGGCAACGGTGTGTCCGCAACATAACGGGGGATGCTCTTGAACGCACCGTCATCCGGGCCCGAAGCCGAGCTCGCGTCGTGTGCCGCACGCCGAGCGGCTGATTCCGATTCAAAACGGTTCGCCATTGGGCCACTACGCTGGTCGTTGAGACTCTTGGGAAGTTACGCTCGGCGAGAATCTGCGTTCCCGCAACGCGGTCGGTCGGTGACGAGGGCCCCATGACGTGTTCGGCCGCACAGTCGCGACGCGCGTGCGGTTGACCGGTGCAGGCCGATCGTTCATCGTATGCCGTTCTACCGTGGCTTGCCAGCGACCACTTGTTCGCCGGCAATTCGACCCGCATCGTTGTCTTGTGAAACGGGCCGTGCCACCAGGGCAAGTTTCAGGAACAGGGAATCATTGAATGACGCAGTCACGTCGCATCGTTCTTACGGGAGCCAGTCGGGGGTTGGGCCTGGCGATGGTCGAGCAGTTTGTGGGGCTTGGCCATGAGGTGGCCGGTTGCGCCCGTTCGGCCGGCGACGTCAGTCGGCTCAATGACCGATTCGGCCAGCCGCACCGATTTGACGCTGTCGATGTGAGCGACGAAGAGCGGGTGGCTGCCTGGGCGCTGCAACTGGTCAGCGAATGGGGCGTGCCGGACCTGTTAATCAACAACGCCGCGATGATCAACAAGAACGCATTGCTTTGGGAAACGCCAGTCGACGAGTTTTCGCAAATCGTCGATATCAACATCAAGGGTGTTTTCTATGTCCTGCGACATTTTGTGCCGTCGATGGTCGAGCGTGACACGGGGGTGATCGTCAATTTTAGTTCGGGGTGGGGCCGTTCGACGTCATCGCAAGTCGGCCCTTATTGCGCGACGAAGTGGGCGATCGAAGGGCTCACGCGAGCCCTCGCGGACGAGCTGCCGTATGGGATGGCGGCAATTCCATTGAATCCTGGCGTCATTCACACTGAGATGCTGGAGAGCTGCTTCGGCGACGATGCGCGATCGTATCGATCGCCGACAGAATGGGCCCGTTCGGCTGTTCCGTTTATGCTCGACTTGAGCGGCGAAGATAACGGCGATCCGCTCACGGCCCCCGGTTAGGTGTCATTCAACGATGTCGACGGATTCGCTCCATCCGGCCGCGCTTGCGGAGGCTGACTTGTTACAGCAATGCCAGAGCCGCCGGCAGCGGCGCAGTGGACCGGGCGGCCAGCATCGCAACAAGGTGGAAACCGCGGTCGTCTACACGCATGTCCCCAGCAACGTACGGGGCGAGGCGACCGAACGTCGTAGCCAGGAGCAGAATCGCGTTCAGGCGCTCTTTCGCCTGCGCCGGAATCTGGCGTTGGCTGTGCGGACCGAGTGCGACCTGTCGACTGGTCGCCCCAGCGATGTGTGGCAACGTCGCTGCCGGGCCGGCCGCATCGCGATCAATCCGAGCCATCAGGAGTTTCCGCAACTGCTGGCAGAAGCGCTTGACGTGATCGCCGCGGCGGATTTCGACGTCAAGGCGGCGGCCGACTGGTTGGCCACGTCGACCACCCAGTTGGTGAAACTTCTGCAGCTGGAGCCGCGTGCCATTCAGATGGTGAACCGGTCTCGGCAGGATGCTGGGCGGCGGCCATTGCGGTAGCCAGCCGGCGAGAACCACGCCATCCTCGCAGTTTCCCGGTTTCTGGTCGCTGTGACCGCCTCCCGCCGCAGCCAACAGCGGTGTATGATGGGGCGGTTCCTACAGTCCACGCAAACCAAGGCCCGTTCGTCCAGTGCAGATTGTCAACATTACCAATCCGGGTGAATCGTCCCCGCCCGCGAAGGCCAACAAGGGCCGCTATGCGTTTGTGAGCCTGGGCTGCGCGAAGAATCTGGTCGACAGCGAGCGGATGCTCGGCCTCCTGCAACTGGACGGATACGAACTGGTTGCCGACCCGGATGGTGCCGATTTTGTCGTCGTCAATACGTGCGGGTTCATTGACGAAGCGCGGGCGGAGTCATTCGAGGCGATTGACGAGATGCTGGAACTCAAGCAGCAGGGTCGCACGCGGGGCGTCATCGTTTCTGGGTGCTTAGCCGAACGCAATCAGGAAGGGCTGCTGGCCGAACGCCCCGAGATTGACTCGCTGGTCGGCGTCTTTGGCCGCGAGGAGATTACTCAGGTCGCCGATCGGCTGGCCGGTAACCTGCACGAACAGCGGACCCTTTTTCGGCCGGCGCCGATCCGGGCGCTGCCCGATACTAATCGCCTGCGAATTACCCCGCGGCACTTCGCCTACCTGAAGATTTCCGAAGGTTGTGACCGACTCTGTACGTTTTGCGCCATCCCCCAGATGCGCGGAAAACACGCCAGCAAGTCGATCGAGCAAGTGGTTGCCGAAGCCGAGCAGTTGGCGGCCGACGGGGTTCGCGAATTGATCATCGTCGCACAGGATACCACGTATTACGGAATGGATCTTTACGGCGAGCCGCGTCTGACCGAATTGTTGCGCGCGCTGGACCAGGTCGACGGGATCGATTGGATTCGATTGATGTACTTTTACCCGATGTACATCACCGAGGAACTGGTCGACACGATTGCCGCGGCCGACAAGATTCTGCCGTACATTGATATGCCGCTCCAGCACATTAACGACACCATGTTGCGCCGCATGTCGCGCCGCGTGACGCGTGCCAAGACCGAGTCGTTGATTGAACTGCTGCGGGACCGGATGCCGGACCTCACGCTCCGCACGACGTTCATCACAGGCTTCCCCGGCGAGACGGAAGCCGAGTTCGCCGAGCTTGTCGAGTTTGTTGAGGCGCAACGGTTCGATCATCTGGGAGTCTTTGTGTATTCCTACGAGGAAAGTACACCGTCGTCGAAATTACCCGACCATGTGGCGGACGACGTCAAGCACGAACGTCGCGAACGTCTAATGGCCGTGCAACAGCAAGTCGCCTTCGATCGAAACCAGGCGCGGCTGGGGCGTCAGATGGATGTCCTGATTGACGGACCCGTAGCTGGCGAAAGCAATGTGTGGTTGGGACGGACCAGGGAGGACGCTCCCGACGTGGATGGCCTCGTGTATGTCACGGCCCATGAACATCCATTGGCCGACGGGGCGATCGCGCGCTGCGAGATCGTCGCCGTGCAAGACTACGATCTGATCGCCGCCGCAATTGGAAAGCCATTCTAAGTCATGACGTCCGAGACGAATCCAGATACGCCGGCTGCGACGGTCTTCAACGTTCCCAACCAGTTGACGGCGGCACGTTTCGTGCTGGCAATTTTGGTGTTCGTGTTGATTGTCTGCCAGCAATACCTTGCCGGGATGATCGTCTTCATTGTTGCCGCGTCAACCGATTGGATCGATGGCTATTGGGCTCGACGCTTCAATCAGGTCACCAAGCTGGGACGCATGTTTGATCCCTTTGTGGACAAGATTATCATCTGCGGCACGTTCATCCTGCTGGGTGCGGCGCCGGACTCGGGAATTGCGGCCTGGATGGCGGTTGTGGTGGTCGGCCGTGAGTTATTGGTGACTGCGTTGAGGTCGTTTATCGAAGAGAGTGGCGGTGATTTTTCCGCCAACATGGCCGGGAAGCTGAAGATGGTGTTTCAATGCGCCGCGGTGGTGGTCAGCTTGTGGGTGCTGGAGACCGGCCCGGCCCAGGCAGCCGCCTGGCTGCAGTGGACGTTGGTGGGGTTGGTCTGGCTGGCCGTGCTTTCGACGATTCAGTCCGGCTTGGGATACGTCTGGGCGTCAGCCAAATTCTTTCGCGCATGACCCTGCCAGCCGTAATGTCGCTTGTCGTGAGCCTCGTCGCGTGCGGCAGTCTTTGGTGCTGGGCGCACGTGATTCAGCGGCTCGTGAAGCGGCAACCCTTGCTGCCCTATGAGCCTCGCGAAACGCCACCTTGGAATCTGCTTGACGTCCTGATCACCGTGATGATGTTGATCCTGTTCTCCGCTTTGGCGGCAAGCGTGGTCGGCGCGTTCTTGCCCCGCGATGCAGATGTCGCCGCCCAGGCCGTTGACGCGATCCCCCCAGAGACGGTGCCCGTGGACTCCATCGCGAAACGGTGGGTCATTGTTCTCAGTGGCGTGGCGAGCCTTGTCGCTTGTGGGCTGGGAGGCCTGCTGATTGTCCTGCGGACCGGTGCCAGTTGGGGCCGCGATCTGGGGCTGACATTTCGCGAAGCCGGCCGCGACGTAGTCACTGGCATCGCGGCCTACCTGATCCTGGCACCGATTATCTATGCGATCCAGGGCGCGCTCCAACATTGGTTTCCTTCGGAGCACCCCTTGGTCGAATCGTTTCGGGAGAATCCCACGCTGGGGTTCTATCTCGTCTGTGTTTTCTCGGCGGCGATTGCGGCGCCGCTGGTCGAGGAATTCATGTGTCGTGTGCTGTTGCAGGGGGCGGTCGAGCGTGTCATGGCCGGGCCAGCCTTCGCGCCCGACCGGTTTCTCTCGAGTGATTCACCCACGGCCGTGACGCCGCGGTTTGGCACAACCGCGGCGGAGCCGGAGTTACAGGTGGAGGCGGAGGCCCCGGAATGCCAACTGGTCGAGGCATCCTCGGCGCCCGAGGCCGTCGACGCACCCAGCCTACGTGCGCGGGGCGTGCCGATCCTGGTCAGTTCCCTGGTCTTTGCCTTGCTGCACTTTGGGAACGGATTGGACCCGATCCCACTTTTCTTCTTAGCGTTGGGCCTGGGATACGTGTACCAGCGGACCCATCGCATCCTGCCCTGCGTGGTGGTTCATTTCCTGGTGAACGCCTTCGCCCTGGCGATGTTGGCGGCGTCGCTGTTCATCCCATGACGGGGCGCTGAGGGCGGTTTAATTACGACCGTTTGGCCGTTACGATACGTTTCGCAACGGAATTCCAGTTTGAACAGAAAAGGTGACAATAACGATGGCGACAGGCTTTGGCATCATTGGCTGCGGGATGATTTCGAATTTTCATGCGAAGGCGATTGCGGATATTCGCGGTGCCAAAGTGGCGGCCTGCTTTGATATGTTTCCCGCTTCCGCCCAGCGGTTTGCCAAACAGAACGGTTGCCGCCCCTACGATGATCTAAAGCAGATGCTGGCCGATCCGGAGGTCGATGTTGTCACGATCTGCACGCCTTCGGGAGCCCACATGGAGCCGGCGGTGGCCGCGGCCGAGGCGGGCAAGCACGTGATTGTCGAGAAGCCGCTGGAGGTGACCCTCAAGCGTTGCGACAAGATCATCAACGCCTGCGAGAAAGCGGGTGTCACCCTGTCGACGATCTTCCCGTCGCGGTTTCACGAATCATCGCAACTGATCAAGAAAGCGGTTGA
>JAUIHJ010000589.1 GCA_030432015.1 bacterium | reverse complement strand
CGCGGCAGCTGGCCCCGCTCTTCGGCAATTTTGCCACGGTGCTCTTCTGTCTAGGAATTTTTGCGGGCGCCTTCAGTTCGTTTCTGGTCAACGCCATGATTGGCGGCACCATGTTGTCCGATGGGCTGGGATTAGGGGGCGACATCGATCAACGGTGGCCCACAGTGTTTACCGTCGTGGCGCTGATGATGGGGATGGGCGTCGCAATCTATGTCGAGGCAACAGGGGTTCGGCCCGTGAATCTGATCATCTTTGCCCAGGCCATGACCGTGTTGGGGCTTCCGGCATTGGCCATCGCAATGTTGCGACTGGCGACACTGAGCGACCTGCGGGGTGACCGGGCGGTTCCCTGGATTCTCAAGTTTGTGGCCCTGGTGGCGGTGGTCATCGTGATCTTCCTGGCCGTCCGAACTTGCATCGTGCTGTACTTCAAGCTGTTCATGGCGTCGTAGCGAATTGGCGACGGGATACCCTGACCTGCCTGCACGCCAGGCTGCGCGCCCCAACGTTGGCTGAATCGAGGGCCCTGTCTATACTTGTTAAGCAAACGGACGGCGGGCTCGTCGGTCGAGTCACCACGATTGGGACCAGGAATCGAGGACAACCGGATGAACAGCTTTCGCCCCCTCATGTTGTTTGCGTTTGTGTTTGCGATCACGTGTACCGCAAGTCCACATTGTTTCTCACAAACGTCGACGGAGTATCGAACGTGGACCGATTCGACCGGCAAGTTTACCGTTGAGGCGCGATTCGTCGCTTCGGAGCCGGGGCAAGTCAAGCTGCAGCGCCGCGACGACGGCAAGGTTTTTGAAATTCGCTTGTCGCGGCTCAGCCAGGCGGACCGGCGTTTTGTGCAAGACCTGGCTCGCGAAACCGCCGACCGAACAGCAAGCGATGCGACCGCCGCGGCGCCGAATTTTGACTGGCCGCAGTGGCGAGGCCCAAATCGTGATGGGATTTCTCAAGAGACCGGCTTACTGGATCGCTGGCCCGACGACGGACCCCGGGAATTATGGCGCTGCCGTGGGCTGGGGCGAGGTTACTCGAGCGTGTCCATCGCCGGCGGTAAGATCTTTTCCCTCGGCAAGTTGGGGGACGGCCAAACACATCTCGTCGCCCTGAATGTGGCCGATGGTGAAATTGTCTGGACCTCGCCGGTTGGAGGTGGTGGTGATCCGCCGAATTGCACGCCCACAGTTGATGACAAGCGGGTTTATGGTTTGTCGCATGCTGGCGATTTGCTTTGCGCCAACGTCGATTCGGGCGACGCGGTTTGGAAGGCGAGTTTCCCCAGCGATTTCGGCGGAAAAATGATGTCGGGTTGGGGGTACAGCGAGTCGCCCTTGATCGATGGTAACAAACTGGTCTGCACGCCCGGGGCGCCGGACGCGATCATCGCGGCACTCGACAAGCAAACAGGCCGGACACTGTGGAAGACGCCGCTGGTCAATGCCGGGGATCGCGGTGGTGATGGGGCGGCGTACTCGTCGATTGTCGTCGGCCAGGGGGGGGGAGTCCGCCAATATATCCAGTTAGTGGGTCGCGGCGTTATCGGCGTCGATGCCAAGAATGGCAAATTGCTCTGGGGTTACAATCGCATCGCCAACAGTACGGCCAACGTGCCAACGCCTCTGGTCAAAGGTGATTTTGTCTTTTGTTCAACCGGTTACGGCACCGGTTCCGCCCTCCTGCAACTTCGCGGGAGACGCGGGCAGGTTAGTGCCGAAGAGGTCTATTTCAAAAGTGGCAATGAGTTGCAGAATCACCACGGCGGCATGATCTTGCTGGGGGACTACGTCTACATGGGCCACGGGCACAACAACGGGCACCCGGTCTGCGTCAATCTGCGGACCGGCCAAGATGCCTGGCGACCCGGTCGCGGCGCGGGGAAGGAATCAGCGGCAATCACCTATGCCGATGGGCACCTCTACTTTCGCTATCAAGATGGCACCATGGCGCTGATCGAAGCAACGCCACGGGGGTACAACCTCAAGGGGAGCTTCAAGATCGGCATCAACAACGGCCAAAGTTGGGCCCACCCGGTGATCTCCAACGGCCGGCTGTATCTGCGGGATCAGGACGAGTTGATCTGCTACGACATCCGAAAACCGAACGCCAGTTAGGCCCGCAGTTTTGCGATCGTCGCCGCCAGCGTGCTGCCGAGGGATTCGACCTGCGTTTGCTTCCTGGCTTCTTTGAGGTTGCCGTCGGTATCGAACGCCTCATACGCCTGGCTGATGGCAACTTGGTCGGGAAGCATCGTGACGCCAATATTGCCCAGGATCGATCGCACGTGCACCAGGCCGCGAAGCCCGCCCAGTCCGCCGGGCGATGCACTCATTAGTACGGCGACCTTGCCTGCGTATGCGGCCACCGGCGCCTCCCCCTCCGCGGCGCGTGAGACCCAATCGATCGTGTTCTTCAACAGTGGAGAAATCGAGCTGTTGTATTCAGGTGATGCGATCAACAGCCCATCATGGTCAAAAAACAACTGCTTTAACTTCGTGGCGTTGGACGGTGTCCCTTGCTCGCGTTCCAGGTCCTCTTCAAAGATCGGCAGCGGATACTCTTTCAGATCGAGGATGGTTACGTCGGCGCCTGCCTGTCGTGCGCCGCTGGCTGCGATCCGGACCAGTTGAGCATTGTACGAGCCCTGCCGAGTGCTGCCGGCAAAAGCGAGGATCTTAGGTTGAGCCATGTGCGTTCTCCTTAGTCGAATGATTGCAATGATCGAGGCTTCTGGCCCCGACGCCGTTAGAGATCAGGAACACCATCGTTCCCAGCAGCGAGCGGTTCTTCATGAATTGGGTCAATCGGTGTTGTTGTTTGCCCGCTTGTTTGTGTCCAGGTAGCGAAATCCTCTGTGACGGTGATTGCGCCCGAGGGGGGGAGCCGTCCTACGCAAGGTCGAACAGCATAACCTCGGCCTGGTCGGATGTGGCCTGAATCTCCAGAATTGGTTCGTCGCTGATCGCCGCGCCGTCGCTGGTTTGCAGCTGCGTACCGTTCAGCGTTGCCGATCCGCGAAGAACCTGCAGCCAGGCGTGGCGGCCGGCGAGTGGTTCGTGGACAACACGCTGACCAGAATCCAGTGTGCCGAGGAAAATGCTCGCGTCCTGGTGGATCAGCAGCGAACCGTCTGTCGCGTCACGCGCTGCGACCCGTCGCAGGCGGTTATGACGTTCTTGTGCCGGAAAGTGTTTTTGCTCGTAACTTGGTTCAATCCCCTTTTGCTCGGGGAAAAGCCAAATCTGATACAGGTGGACGGGGTCGGTCTTGGACGGGTTGAACTCGCTATGCGTGATTCCCGTGCCGGCGCTCATGCGTTGGAATTCGCCCGGACGCAGTACTTCCCCGTTTCCCATGGAGTCTTTATGCTCCAACGCGCCCGACAAGACGTAGGTCACAATCTCCATGTCGCGATGGGGATGCGTGCCAAAGCCTTGACCGGGGGCGACCACATCTTCATTCATCACTCGCAGGGATCGAAAGCCCATGTGTTGCGGGTCCTGGTACGTCGAGAACGAAAACGTGTGGAATGTGTCGAGCCAACCGAGATTGGCGTGACCGCGCTCACCGGCTCTCCGTGCTTGGATCATGATGCGGACTCCTGTTTGGAATGGATGAAATCTCCGGCGACCCTATTTCGCCAGATAGCCACCGTCGACCGGCAGTGAAATTCCCGTGGTAAACGAAGCGCTGTCGGAGGCCAAATATAGAACCGCGGCAGCAATCTCCTGGACCTTGCCCAGCCGGCCCATCGGATGTGCGGCCGCCAGTTGTTGTCTGCCGTCGGTGCCCACTTCGCCCGCAAAACGATCAATCATGTCGGTGGCGATCGCTCCAGGAGCAACCGCATTGACTCGGATCCCCTGTCCGGCAAATTCCAGGGCAGTGGTCTTGGTGATCCCCTCGACGGCATGCTTCGAGGCGATGTACACACTGGCTCCCGGCATGCCCACATGGCCGACGATGCTTGACGTGTTGACGATCACTCCACCGCCCGTCTTCAGCATGGCCGGAATTTCGTATTTCTGGCTCAAGAAGACTCCCAGGACGTTGATGTCAAAAACCTTGCGGTAGTCCGCTTCGGTGACGTCGGTGACGGCGCCGAGTAATTCGATGCCCGCATTGTTGAAGGCAATGTCGAGTCGTCCGTGTCGCTCGACCGTCGCCTGCACCAGACGCGCGACCTGGTCCTCTTGTGTTACGTCGGTTTGCACGAAGGACGCTTCGCCGCCAGCCGACGTGATTTCCGCGACGACCGCCTCTCCTTCTGTGCGACGCCGACCTGCCAGGACAACCTTTCCGCCAGCCAGTGCAAACTGCTTGCCGGTCTCACGGCCAATACCGGATGTGCCACCCGTGACCAGAACAACCTTTCCCTCGAAATTCATCGCTGCGCCTTTCACTTAGTTGATATGTAAAGTTTTGAAGCAAAAAAGAGTCGTTTTCAATCTCGCGTTTCCGGCAAGTTTGTCCGTGATTTCTCCAGCAACCGCGACAGTTCCTTGAGTTCGGTGCGCGTCAGGTGTCCCATCAGTCGCTTGTGAAGGTCCATGACCGGTTGATCCAATTTCTTGAGCAGATTCAGAGCCTTGGTCGTAATCTCGATATAGACGACGCGCCGATCTTCCGAGCATCGCTGCCGCGATACCAGTTCCTGTCTCTCGAGTCGGTCAATCAGACCTGTGATCGCCGGAACAACCTGGATCATACGCTCGGCGACGTCCAGGCATGGCATGGGTTTCCCCTCGCCACGCAGAATCCTCAACACGTTGTACTGCGATGATGTCAGGCCGTAGGCACGAAACAACCGTCCGAAGCGATTTTGAAATTGATCGTTCGTCCTCAGGATGTTCAGCAACGCCTCCTGCTCGGGCGAGTCGAACGGCCGTTTTTTCTTCAGTTCGCTCTGTAGCTGACCGCTCTTCATGGCCGTCCTTTCGCCGAAGTCACATTACATGAAGATATTTTACATGTGAAGTATTGTTGTGTCAAGTGGTTCGGCGTCGCCTACTTGTTGCATGGCGAAATCCGCAGCCGACGCCGGGTCGCGTTTCCGGTGCGTGGTGCGGACGGACAGGGTGGGGAAATCGATGCGCGACAAGCGAGGTGTTCTGCCACACTGCTGAATCGACGGTGGGCAGACCCGTCAAAATCGAATCGGACTTGTGGCGAAATCGCATGACGTGCAATCGCGCCGGTGCTTATTTTTCAGCGTGGTAGCCGCGCCACATCCACACCAGAGTATCGGCGAGCGTTTGCTCGAATACTTTACGGTCGCAGTGTCTGGAGGCCGTGCTATAGACGAATCGATAGTCGTAGCCTTTGGCTTTGAGGGCTGCGGCGGTGCGCTGGTTGGCCATTACCCAGTTGTGATAGGTTGCCTCGGGGTCCTTGGCGCGAAGATCATTCTCCGACACGTGCGTGAAAATGCGCAGCGGT
>JAUIHJ010000588.1 GCA_030432015.1 bacterium | reverse complement strand
CCAAGATGTCGCGATGGCGAATGATCGATCCATCGGCAGGCTGGAGGTCCAACTGGCCGCTTGCCTGGAGCATGCTGTCACGGAGTGATTCCGCATCCAGGCGGCGGCGCGTGTGCCGCGACAAGAGAAAATTTGGACCGTCCGTCTCCAGCGACTTGCCACCGGCCGCGCTATCCAGCTGGTAGGTGCGACTCAGCACAATCGCCCGGATGATCTGTTTGACAGACCAACCACCGTTGACGAATCGGGACGCCAAATGATCCAGTAGTTGCGGGTGCGTCGGCCGCTCGCCGTACACGCCGAAATCGTCCGGTGTCCGGACAATTCCGGCCCCAAACAGGTGCAACCAGATACGATTGACCATGACGCGCGCCGTGAGCGGATGATCGGGGCTGGTCAACCAGGATGCCAACTGCCGCCGTCCGCTCTGCTGCGGCCCGATTTCCAGCGACGAAGTCGCCGCGACCGGAAATGCCGTGAGGAACCCGCGCGGTACGGCATCTCCCAATTTCTTGGCGTCCCCCTTGATATTGACTTTACAATTGGCCGGCTTGCCGCGCTCTCGTGCGCCCATGGCCAGCGGCGTGCCCACCGGCCATTTGGGTTTCGGAATCGGTTTCGGCTTCCCGGTGTTTGATTCCAGCACCAGTACCGTTTCGACAAAGTCGGGCGGCGGCAGGACGTTCGGCGCCGCCTTCAAGACGTGCAGATCGGAGGCCGGAGCCGTCAGTTTCTCATTCGCGGCCACTCCCCAGAGTGTTTCGGTGCTGGTGAACATTCCGGCGAGCGCATAATAGTCCCGCGTGGGGATCGGATCGAATTTGTGGTCGTGGCAGCGGGCGCAGGCCACGCTGAGTCCCATCACGCCACGGCCAATGACGTCGATCTGGTCAGCCACAATATCCATGTCGAAGTTGGTGTTCATCGCTTTGGCCGGTTTGGCCGCCAGGGCCAGAAAACCGGTTGCGACCAACTGGCGATCGCGCGCTTCCGGAGAGTCGCTCGGCAGCAAATCTCCCGCAATTTGTTCGGCCAGAAACCGGTCAAACGGCACGTCCTGATTGAAGGCATCGATCACATAGTCGCGGTAACGCCAAGCATGAGGAAACGACGCGTTGCGTCCCAGTCCATCATTGCCATTGGACTCGCCGTAACGGGCAACATCGAGCCAATGGCGAGCCCAGCGTTCTCCGAACTGCGGACTGGCCAGAAGGGTATCAACCAGCGCTTCGACGGCGCTCGCGCGGTCGCGCTGATACGCCTTCGTAAATTCGTCGACCGCATCCATCGTCGGTGGCAGGCCGGTCAGGTCGTAAGAAAGGCGGCGGATCAGGGTGCGCGGGCCGGCGTCTTGGGTCGGCGCGAGGTGCTCCGCTTCGATCCGAGCCAGGATGAAATGGTCAAGCGGATCGCGGGGCCAAGAGATGGCCTGCACCGTGGGAACTGGTGGATTCTTGATGGTTTGCAGGGACCAGAGCGGCGGCTGTTCCTCGGTTGGACGGGTAGCACCGGGTTCGCTCGAAGTCCGAGGATCTGGGGCACCACGCTGAATCCACGTGATGATGTCGTTGACGGCAGACTCCGGCAGCGGTTGTTCTGGCGGCATCTCGAGCCCGTCGTATCGGATCGCCTGGACGATCAAACTGTTCGCGGGATCGGCCTCAAGTAATGCTGGTCCGGATTCGCCCCCCTGGCGAATCCCCTCGCGGGAATCCAGCAGCAACTTGCCCCCCAGCGCAGCCGACTCTGCCGAATGACACTCGTAGCAGTGTTTTACCAGGATCGGGCGGATTTTGTTTTCAAACAAGGCCAAGTCTTGCCCGGAGAGCGGCTCAGCCTGCAAATTCCGCTGCCCCGTCTTGCCCAACGACTCGAACATCCCCTGCGGCCCACAGATTCCCATGGAGAGGCAGAGCAACAGGAGGATGAAGGCAGGTCGGTTCACGGTGGGATCCAGGCGGAGCTTGCGGCTGGGAGAACGGGGTGGCGGGACTTGAAGTATATCAAAGCCAGCTGCCGGATGCAGCGGAAATAATTCGACCGGCAGCGAAACCGCCAGCGACGAGGCGGCAGCGCCCCACAACGCGGATGGTCGGGGCCGGTCCTGGCAACTGCGGTGGATTCTTGCCGCTGCCGTCGCTGGACGTTGGAATTCTGCCCCGGTGACGTTCTGGCGCGCGTAACCACGGCGCACGGCATTACTCGGACCGGTCCGCCTCGGCTGCCGCGGCGGAATCGTCCGCCTGCACCGCGGTGTCGGCATTAGCCGGGGCGTCGCTGGACGTCGTCGTCGCGCCTGCCGCTTCAACCGGGGACGGTGGCCGTCGCCGACCACTGCCTCCAGGTCCTGACCGGTCGCGCGTATCGCCTGGGCGAGGTCCGGGACCTCGCGGAGAGAATGAAGGGATCTTGAACTCCGTCCGAAATTCTTCTGCCGCCAGAGTGGCTGCATCGGCCCCGTCCTGGTCGCCAAGCTCGAGGCACATCTCCGCAATCGCGCGGTAGTTGCCCAGGATGCCGTAAGCGAGAAACGACTTCATGCGCGGATCTGCATCGGGTGTTCGTATGAACTCGACACTTCGATGGAGCGTGATGGCCAGTAGTTCTTTGGCTTTCTCGAGCAACATCGGTTCGTGCGTGACCTCGTATTGCCGGCGCAATTCGCCGGCATAATTCTGTCTCATGAACGACAGACGCATTGCGTAGGTGCTGACGGTCGGGTGTCTGCGGACGAGGGCTCGCTGTGTCTTCAAGCAGGCTTCGAAGTGCGTGATCGCCTGGTCAAATTCGTCGATGCGGGCGTATTGCTTGCCGAGCCATTCGGAAACCTTAGCGGCCGAGGTCGCGTATTCGGGAACGTTGGGGTGTTCTCGCTGGAGTTCGGTAAGGATGGACAGCGAGGCAAGCAACCTCGCGATTTCTGCGCGACGTTCGTCGACGTCGCGGTCACGTTCGCCAGCCGTTTCGGTGGAATACGCCGTTGCCAGTGCGAACCGAAAATCCGGGTTGCTGGGAAAGCGTTTGACGAGCGAACTCAAAATTGTCACGGCACGATCAATGGCGTCATGGCATTTGCGAACATTGGCGGACCCCTGTTTCGCGCGCTCCACGTAGGTCATTGCCAAGAGCTGCTGATACTCGGGCACGTCCGGGTATTGGTCATCCAGCTCCTCCAGGAGTTCAATCGCCCGGTTCAAGTCGGCCGATCGTGGATCGTCATCTCGGCGGTCTTCGGGAGGCTGTCGATCGGGCGTCTGCCCAGCACCACGTTGCCGGACGGGACGTTGACGGCCGCTGGCTGGTGGGCCATCTGGTGGCGGCGGGCCTGGTTTCGCAGTTGGATCGGGTCGGCCAGGTTCGGTCTTACCATTGGGTTCGGTGGAGCGACTGGATTCGGCGGGGCGACTCCGACGTCCCCGTCGAAAGAAAGTTGTGGATTGCAGATAGTAGGTCCGCGCCAATTCAAATTTTACCGCCGGCTCCTGCGTTTGCTTTGCCAGTGATTCGAGCAGCCGACGGGCGGTCCAGTGTTCTTTGGCCGCTTCCGTCAGCCGTCGCGAGCGCGACAAAATCGCGCCTAATTCATTGTGCATGGCCCCGATTGCAACTCGAAGCTGCGGATCGCCACGCGGCGGAGAGATCGTGGTGTAGATTTCGATTGCGCGCCGGTAGGCATCGGTCGCCTGTTGATCGCGTCCTAGGCGTTGCTGGATGGCGCCGACGCGGCGATTTGCGTCGGCGATCCGGCGCTGGAAGGCAACATCATTATCGCCTTGGGCAGCGAGCAAGTCGTAGAACGTCAGCAACTCTTCCAGGAGCGCGGCAGCCTGATCCGAGAGGACGACCGGGCTTTCGACTGCCAACTCGTCACCTTCCTCGTTTTCGAGTGTCATCGGTTCGGAGGAGACCACGCTTTGGGGGGCGAACCGGGCAAAGATGCGGTCCAGCGCATTCCAAGCCAGATCCGACGTCGCCTCGGCTTTGTCATGCTGGCGCTTTTCGGCCTCAAGCGCTTCGTTGGCCGCCGTGTTGGCGTTGGCGGTCCGTACGTAGGCCGTCGTCGAGACGATCGCCACGAAAATCAATAACGACGCTGCGAAGCTCGACAACGCGGCAATGGCGGGGTTGCGGCGGCAGGCTCGCCAGAGGTGTTCCACCGGGGTGGCACGGCGGGCCAGAATGGGCCGGTCTTCCAGAAAACGTTCCAGATCTTCGGCTAATTCTGCACCACTCGCATAGCGTCGCTCCGGCTCTTCCGCCATCGCTTTCAAGACGATGGTTTCCAGGTCGCGTGGGACCCCCGACGTAATGCGTCGGGGGAGGGGAGGCTGCTTGGCGATACTGCGATGGATCAAGCTCCTCTTCCGATCTGCCTCGTCGTAAGCTGGTCGGAACGTCAGCAGTTCGTAGAGTGTAAGTCCCAGGCTGAACAGGTCGCTGCGACGTTCGGCGCTCCCATAAAGTTGCTCGGGGGCCATGTACCGCAACGTGCCCACGATATCACCTGTCCGGCTGACGTCATCGTGTTCCATCGCTTTGGCCAAGCCGAAGTCGGCGACCCACACGATTCCCTGCTGATCGATCAGCAAATTGGCCGGCTTGATGTCGCGGTGCAGGGTGCCATGTTCATGGGCGTATTGGATTGCCGAAGCGACCTGCGCTCCGATCGTCGCGACGCTGCGCCAATAACTCGAGTTGACCCGGATCGCGCTGGCCCGCGACGGCACATCATCCGTTGCCGTGGCGTTGTCGGCGGTTTCGTGGTCCGCCGTGGCGTTGTCGGGCGGCGAGCCGTCCGCTGCTGTCTCCTGGTCGGGAGGTCGATCGTTCTCCGTGGCCTCACTTTCCGCATTCAAGGCAAAGGATCGCGTTAGCCGGTGTTTGGAGCTGTGCGTCGATTCCGACAGCGTGCCGAGCTCGAATCCAATCGATCCACTCTCGCCTGTCGGCTGCGGGCCCTCGTGCAGCGACGGATTCACGACCGACGATTCGGTCGCCACCGCCGGTACGTGAAATTCTCCCCGGAAGATCGCCCGAGCCACACTGCTGATTTGCGCCGCCCCGGGATCAGACCGGTGCGGTCCCTGATCGTTGCCCGTGGTGGTCGCCGCAAGACCGCCAAGCGCCTCGAGCTGGGGGATTAATTCATCCAGGCCGACGCCTCGGATGTATTGCATCACAATAAAGTGAAACCCGTCATGTTCACCCACACCTAGGACAGGCACGATGTTGGTATGGTGCAATCGAGCGGCGGTTTTGGCTTCGCGGCGAAACCGCATCAGCTGCTTCTCGTCCAACAGCGATTGCTTGGGCAAAACCTTCACCGCGACACGCCGACCCAATGAAAGTTGTTCGGCCTCGTAAACGATCCCCATCCCGCCCCGACCGATCTCGCGGACGATGCGAAAGTCGCCCAATTGCTGGAGCCGGGTGGGGCCCAGCGAAGCA
>JAUIHJ010000587.1 GCA_030432015.1 bacterium | reverse complement strand
GCAACGTCGTCTTGATCACCTTGCGGTATCAGTACATCACGGAAGTTTTTAGTGGCTTCGGTAAAAAGGGAAAGCCGGCGGAACAGGTTGGCCTGGAGGCACTCGACCAAGCGACGCGGTATCAGGCCAGCGCGGCGCCGGTCGGCGAATACCTGGCCGATCAGCTCATGCTGCCGCTGGCGATCAGCGCTCACCTCGGTCACGGGGGCGGCGTGTATCGCACCACA
Source organism: bacterium (assembly GCA_030432015.1). Classification (GTDB taxonomy): domain Bacteria; phylum Planctomycetota; class Planctomycetia; order Pirellulales; family Pirellulaceae; genus ARS98. The sequence continues at coordinate 5,233 of JAUIHJ010000587.1, read as the reverse complement.
ACGCTGTCAGGTCATTCGGAAACGCATCTGGATGTAATCCGCAAGTTCCTGCCCGTGCGCATCCGGATCGACCCGCTTGGTGACAATCTGGTTGAGGTGCAGATCCAGGCGTAGAGCCACCTCAAGGGAGCCACCTCAAGGGAGCCGGCTACTGGGGCCGGCGAGGCATCTTGCGCGGAAACGGCGGTTGCTGGGCCTTCGGCAGCGGCAAGCCGCTCTGGTCGAACCATTCCCGCCGCTCCATGTCGGAGGCGTAATACCGCAGCCAGGTTTCCGGTTCGTCGCTGTCATCCAGGCAATGCCAGTGCAGGAAGTTTTTGGGTAGGTCGATCTTCTTTTCCGGAGAAGGAAGAATGTCGCGAAAGATCAACGTGTAGAGTTGGCGATCCGAAAGGTGGTCCGTGAAATCGAGCACGATTCGGGCGTCATAGAGTTTCTGAATGGTTTCCCAGAGGCGTTCATTGAGCTCGGCGTCGTTCAGCGAATCCGGATGCGTCAGGGTTAATTCCGGCTGAAACCACTGGCCAATCGGCAGGACCGGCGCGCGTTCCCACGCGAGCATCGAGGCCAAGAATTCGTTCTCCATCGGAGTCGGCAATTGACGTGTATTGAGCAAATTGACCGACTCATCCAGATACGGTTCGAGCTCGTCGCGCAACTGAGCGTTTCGCATCAGATGTTCGACTTCTTCGGAGCTGGGGACTTGCGGGAGCGGCATGGGAGAGCAACCTAAGGGAGACGGACGACTGGACCAGCCGTTTCACGATTTGAAGCTGGCCTAAGTCCCGACTCTACCAACGATGCGCTGTCTCGCAAGCGTTTCTAAAGCCATTCTGAAAAGATGGTGCAAAGTCGCAACAATCGCTCCGTCACAACCCTCATGACTGGCAGGGTTTCAACGAATTTTAAGCCGCGCGAGCGTCATTTGGGTCGCTTGCCAGAGCCCGCAGGCATCGCCTGGGCTATGTTGAGCGCGGCCGGTTCGGGATGCCCCGAGGCTGCAATTCATGGCGGGCTTCGGTACACTGTCGCGACGGGCTTCACCCCCGTCGCCGCGAGCCTTTTCGTCGGCCGCGTGGTTGCCTGTTGGCTGTCCTCGCCCTGCCGGTTCCCCGGACCTGAGAGCGGGCCAGCGCCGAGGTCAGAGTGCCTCGCAGACCGACACCAACCCATCGAGAACAGCGACCTTGAGCGACACCGCGAGCCAACCATCGAAGCAGCTCTTGGAGGAGTCCTTTGTCGCCGAAGACGAGCGGTTTCTGGATGTGCTACGGCAATGCAACTCCTACCCGTACTTGCTCGGCTTCGTCGAGCGGTGGGTGTCCGACCCGCGCCCGTGGGCCAGGACGCAGATCGTAAAATTTATCCAGGCTGACCTGAGCACGCCTGGGCACGAAGTGGTTTTTAAACGCCTCCTCAAGCACTTCGAGGCTGCTACGGACCATGACATGCTGGCGCACTTCCTGGTCGCTTTAGATCGGCTGGTGCGACGCATACGGATCAACGCACCCAGCTATGATCCAGGCTTGAATCAATGGACGCCGCGTGAGGTCCTGTTCGCCCAACCCAACCGGTCGGCAGGCGAGTTGCCCGGGCCAACCGCAGCCGACCAGCGGACGGCACTTCGGCACCACGCCAACGCGGCAGTACCCCGGAATCGGCCCGGGAATCGTCTGTTCTCGCAACGCACGCGTGCCTATCTCCGGCGACGCATCTGGCGGTACTTTCGCGGCCTCAGTCACCGCACGCCGACGGCTTATGTGGCGGCCATTTCTGGCGCGATGTGCGAATTCCGTGATGCCGACTTCGTGGCGGGCGAGAACATCCTGGACAACTGGTCGCTGATGCACGCCTGCTATTTCCATCATCCGGCGATGACGTTTACCGCGTCGCATTGCAATCTCGTGGCAGGTCATTCGCTAGGCGAGCTCACGCCCGCTCCGTATCAGCCACGCGCCTGGCGGTCAGAGAAAGGGGCCAGCAGTTTGCTGCATCTGATCACCGAGGCCAAGAGTTCACTGGTTCGCATGTGGGCCATCGACTTGCTGCGGCAAGAACATCGGCCATGGCTGAGCCAGCTCGACGTTCAAACGCTGATTTCGATGCTGAAGCAGGTCGATCCGCGGGTGCAGGAATTCGCCGCCGAGCTACTCCAAGAGCACGCTGACGCCGGGTCGCTTGGCATCGCAACCTGGCTCGAATTGCTCGACCAGCCGAACCAGGCAGCCCTCACGCTGGTCTGTGCCGCGATGCAAAAGCACGTTTCACCGAATCGAATGGAAAGCGGGCAGATCGTTGCGCTGGCGTGCGCTCGCCCGGTGCCGGTCGCTCAGCTTGGATTGGAGATGCTGCGGCAGCGGCAGGCCGAGCGGCCGCTGCTACGGGAAACGCTCGCGCAACTCGCCCAGGCGACCTGCCAGTCGGTGGCCGGAGAATTGACAGCCTGGGTGCTCCGCCAAATTGGCACGCCCGCACAATACGACGTGGATTGCGTCACGGAGTTCTTTGATTCCATGCTGTCCCCGACCCGCGCGGCCGCGCTGGACTGGTTGGTTGAACCGCAATCACCGGGCTACCATGACCCGGTCCTGTGGTCACGACTGGTGGAAACGCCGTTCGATGATGTGCGGTTTCGCCTGATCGACTGTCTGCAGCGACGCGAGGCCCTGAGCGGCCAGACCACCGGTGATTTGTCGCACGTCTGGGTCGCGGTCATTCTGGGCGTGCACCGTGGCGGGCGATCGAAGCGAAAAGCGATCCAGCAGGTTGCCACAGCGATTGAAGGCGACCTGACCCTGGCCGATCGCCTGTTGCCGGTGCTGGCGGTCGCGATGCGTTCCGTCCGCGCTCCCGAACGCCGCGCAGCGATGTCGGCCCTGGTCACATTGATGGTGCGCCACATGGAACTCCGCGAACGTGTTTTTAAGTTGCTTCCCGAATTGCGGTGGCCGGCAGCACAAGGGGCAGCGCCGTGAAAGTCGCGATGAGCTACCTGGGGCGCAGCGGGCTACGGCAAGACCACGGCGGGGGGCGAGTCCTGGAATTGACTCCCAACCTGACGCGCGATCTCGTCGCCTTTGACGCACCGCTGACCGATCCACTCGCGTTTCGCGAGGCCATCAGCGCCCTGCATGAACTTGTGTTCGACGAGGCGACCGTGACTCCCACTGGCAAACGGGCCTACCAGGTATCGCAAGCGGGCGAAGTCCGGCACGAACAAGCCAGCGACCAACGGCGCCGCGCCGCGGGTCGGGGGGAGTCCGCCCAACCAGGTCGGGTCTCGGCCGAGTTGCAGCGGGACTACCGAGATGCCAGGCACCGTTATTGGAGTTCACGTCGCGAATTGAATCAGTGGCTGCAACGCGAGAACCGACTGCTCTGGCGTCAGCGAATGCCCTACGATCCGGTGATGACCGTGGCCGATGACGCCCTCCTTTTCGAGTGTTTTTCGGCAGACGAATCAAGCTACGGGTGCCTGACCGTCGACCGTCAAGCGTGCTTCGGTGTCGCCTCCAATGCGCAGCCCGGAACGACCAACGTCGACTACTCGTGGGACCTGTATAATGACTTCCAGGCCCTGCGGACGTACCGCGAAACACGCTTCCATCTCAACCCGGCGGGGTTCCATGGCGCGTCTTCCGGGCATGAGTCGCTGCGTGAAGAGCAGGTCGAATTGCCGGGCAGTTGGCTGCGCGGCTTCATGCAGTTGCAAGCGGCCATGGGACTGCCGATGCGCCGCGTACCGCTTTCCGTTTCCTCTGTCTATTCGCTGTTCGCTTTCCTGAAACGTCACCGGGCCAAACATGGTCCGCGCGCCTTGCGGTTTGAACTGGCCGATGGCAAGGCACCGCGGATGGTGCTCGAACCGTGGGAGCAACCGATCGAAAGCCCGGGGACCACGTACCAAGGTCCGCACGTCGAACCGGTCCGCATCTGGGGCCGCCGCCGTTTACTCGCGCTGGCCCGCTTGTTGCCGCTGGCGGGCGGTGTTGATGTGTACCTGCTCGGGACGGGGCTACCAAGTTTCTGGGTTGTGCGGTTGGGCAGTATGCGATTGACCCTGGGGTTGAGCGGTTGGACGACCAACGACGGGACACGCGGCAGTGCCGCGCAGATGCTGATGCCGCCGACGGCGCCCGCCGACCGCGTGGTGACCGAGATCGCGGCAGCGCTTGGGCAGTGCCGAGTTGCCAGCTTGGCCGATCTAATGCGTAAGACGTACACCTCCGCCTTGGACACGGCGGCGGCCCTGAATCAGCTGGCGCTGCGCGGTCAGGTGATGTTCGATCTGCACGCCGACGGCTATCGTTGGCGACAAGCCTTGCCACAGCCTCTTACAAATTGCGAATTGGGACCACCGCACCCAGAACTCGAGGCTGCTCGGCAAATCCTGCGGCAGCGGCAATTACAGATTGTCAGCCAGGATGCTGCACCGCGAGGCGGGTTGGTCATCGTCGGCAAGGCCGAAGGGCGAGCGTGCGAAGCGCGAGTCAGTGGTGACGGCATCGTAAAGAAAGCCAAGTGTGGATGCGGTTGGCATCGCAGGTTTGGCATCCGGAACGGTCCCTGCCGCCATATCCAGGCGCTGCGTGACTTCGTCTGGATCAACGATCAGGTCGCAACTGGCAATTGGTACCGCGACCGATTGCGATGGGCGGGCAAATCGTAGCCGAGCTGGTGCGTCAGGCAAGGGGTGACTTCGGCGCGTTGCTCGTGCCGGCGGCGACCTTGTCGCGCCGCGGGTCCGGCGAGCGTTTCTTGAAGTTGCGTCTCTTGCAGCGTATTGGTCCCGTTTAATCCGAAGCGTCAGCTTCGAGGTTGCGCTGTCGCCGATCATGCCGGCGGCATGAACAAACCGGCACCTCTACGTCATCCCAACGTCCAGTCGAAAACAGCCGGTGATTGCGGCCCACAGCGACGCGGCGGGAGGCGTCGTTGATGTTTTTTCCGGGGATGTTGGGCTGGAGGCTGCCCAGAGTTACAATCAGGCAGAGAAACGAGGTGGGGACCAGGCAACTTCCTAAGACCATTTTGCTGCGGCGTTCCGCCGTGGCTGAGACTTGTTAGCCATTCCTCCCCAAGGCCGTTGCTCATCTGGCCGATACCGACACCGCGTCGGTCGACCAGAGCAAGCCAAGGCTTTCGACCAACACGGTGTCTGTATCGGCCTTGGTGAACGACCTTGGTCCGCGGATCGAAGTTAGGCAGTTGCATCCCCCTTCGTTTCTTGTTT
>JAUIHJ010000586.1 GCA_030432015.1 bacterium | reverse complement strand
CGATCCACCAACTATAGGCGCCCCCGCCGCTACGGCCGGTCACGCCAAAGCGACTTGGATCCACCTCCGGCCGTGTCTCCAGGTAGTCTAAGGCCCGCACACAATTCCACGCCTCGACACCGGCTGGCGTATAGCCGTAATTGAGCCACCACCACATACCTTTGCTATAGGTGCCATGGTGAATGCCTTCTATTTCGCCAAGTTGCACCGTATCGATCGTCAGGCAGACGTAACCGTTGCGGGCGAACCAAGCGCCGTGGTGCTGGTAGTGCACCTTGTTTCCATAGCTAATTCCATCCTTCTTGACACCTCCGTGGCCGCACACGTACAGGATCGCGGGCAACTTCTCGTTCACCTGCTTGGGAAGGTAGAGATTTCCGGTGACGTACAAGCCGGGGCGTGACTGAAAGTGGACATTCTCCACCACGAATTCGTCTTGCGTCACGCGGCCGGTCACCTCCGCATGAAGGGGCGTCTTTTCCGGCAATGGGTCGAGCCCCAGCATGTCGAGCAATTGGCCATGAGCGACCTCGCGCTGTGCCTGCCAGTCCTGCAGCGAATTGACGGTCGCCAGGCTGGCCTGACGAATCCTGTTCGTCTCCCCGCGAAAATATGCGGCGATCATCGTGTCGCCGCGTGTGGTATCGCGGTCGGTGGGAGGCTCAGCCTGCGCGGACTGCGGGGCCGCGCACAGCGCCCCGATCGACAGGACAAACAGACAGATCGTTAAACGCTTCATGGCGGGCTCCTGCATGGCACCGAGTGCGACCCCAGCGTGGGGTTCGCGTGGCACCATCGTCGCCCACTGGCGGGGCGAATGCAAGCTACGACCGATCTCCGCTGCCAGGCCGCTACCGGACGCGACACTGGAAGCGAATCACACCGCCATCCCCGACCTTCATCGGCTCGGTAATTTCCCATCGCAACACGGCGGACGCGTGTTCGTTCTCCGCCGCGGAGAAGTTGGCGTCGATGGTGCATTCCTGGCTATCAGGAACATACTCCAGGCGAGTGTTGAGGTTGTCGATGACGGTCACGTTGCCAATCACGCGATCACCCACATTGTCGAAGCGGAGGGTGAAGTCGACCAGTTCCCCGGGCTTGGCATTCTGTTTTGAGGCAACTTTAACGAGCCTCAAGCGGGGCTTGCCGTCGGGCATCTGATAGGTATAGACCGACGCCATGCCAACTTCGTTGGAGGCTTCCAGCGCGTCGATATTGTCGACGACGACCTGCACCGATACGTCATGACTCCAGGTATACGCGGCCTGCAGTCGTTCCGAAAGGCGTGCTTTTTCACTGTTGTCAAAGACGCCGCTGCGGATAATCAGGAAGTCCTCGAACGGCAAGAAGCCGCGGCGAGCTCCCGCGGCCGCCTGCAAGTTTTCCAACCCGCCAGGCCGCATTTTATCCCGAAACCGATTCGCCGAATTGATGGCGAGATTGCGGCTCGGTTGCACCGGCTGCAAGACCGTCGTCGCGGACTCGGCCTCGCCGCTCTGCGCCAACTGCACAGGCAGTTCCAACCCGGCCGATCGCAAATGCTGTTCGTGCAGGACCACCCCGGTAACACGCCGCACGGAAGCGAATTGGGGCGCATACAGGCAAACTTCGTTTGACGGCTCCACCACAACTTCGCCTTCCAGCGTGTCGTAATGTGCGATGGTGTCTCCCTCGTGCAGCCCGACCACGGACCAATCGTCGGCCACCAGCACGGAAAGATCGTGGTCACCGCCGTTGCACAGGTATTCCCCCGAAGGCCACGGTCCATTCCATTCCGCGGCGCCACCGTCAAACGGCAGCACGGGAAGGCCGGGTGGAAAGGCGCCATGCGGCCGGCAGGCGGCACATGCATGGCCGGTGGATCGTCTGGCAGCCATCGGTCTGCCGGTGGCCTTGACCGGCGACAGGGGTGATACAAGGTGCTGCTGAGTTGTTTGAAGGAGATGCGGAGGCCGTACGACCGGCGCCCCGGTCGCGGCGGCCTGGACGATCGGAGCCGGTGTCGGCGACGGTCCTGTCGAGGACTCGGTATGTCCGACTTGAGCGACCGGCCAGGTTGCGTCGCGAAGCGGCTGTACCTGCGTGGTGCCAGAGTCCGTCGCGCCCAACTCCGGTGCGTTGGCGGACGATGGGCGGGAGGGTCCCGTGGTCGTTTGTTGCCTGGACTGCCGTGCGGGCGTTACGATTTGCTGGTTGGACGCCGTTTCCTGATTGGAAGCCAGCGGCATGACGGATTTACACGAACAGAGCAGCACCGTGGCACCCGCGGCCAGGACAAACCAGGCGCGCGGTGACCGCGTTGACGAACCGAGTCGGGGCAGGGTGCTACTCATCGCGATTGTGGATACCCCACGGGAAAGGTGACCGGTGACCGCTGAGGTTGCAGCGGTAGACGTGGATAATTTTCGGGAGACCGTCGGACTGCCGCCTCGGACACGGGCGGCTGATCGCCGGCGGCGCCGGCTGCGGCCGGATAGACGGTGACCGGTGGATCACCGTATGCACCGGCGTCGCTGCCATCAAAATCCGGCACGCGGGACCCCATTCGCAGAATGGCCATTGGCCGCCCCAGGCGATCCGCGACCTGTAGCGGGTCATCCTGCGGCGGTGCCTCAAAGTAATCCTGCAATTCCGGGTCGGCCCGTTGGCCAAGTGCGCTGGCGTTGTCTTGCAGATAGATCACGCGGGTAACAAATTTTCCCGCCAGGGCCATCTCCAATTCTTCTTGCGTCAACTGGATTGGAATCGGAAAACGAATCTTGGCCCCCTCGGGCGGATACAGGCGGTTGATCAGTTCAACGGTCGGATAGACCTCGTAGCCCGCCTGCAAGGGGATGTTGGTCACCTGCAAATGGTAGACGGGACCAATCATCAACCCCATCCGCAAGGGCCCGGCAGTCGTTGTTTCAAACCGGCCCGCTTGCCGCACGGCCACCCGCGCTCCCGGGGGCGCGATGATCTCGACCGGCTGCACATAACCGCGGAGCGCAGGAATGTGAGCCAACTGACCTTGGGCGATTGTTCCTGGCGGCAAGTGAATCGAATGGCCGTAATGACGTGGCGGCTGTGCGAATGCCGTGCTCGCCAGCAGCAGAGCGACAGATGCTCCAATTCCGAGGATGCTGTTTTGCACGTGGGCCACCTTGGAGAAAATGTTGCGTGGTAAAAGAACAGGTCCCGCGAGCCGAGCGGGACCTGATTCGATTTCTTTCATAGCACGAGACCCCGTTCGGCTCGGCGGGGTCTCGTGTTCCTGTTTCCCTAGTGAACCACCTCGACCCCATCATTATGCGGCCGGTTGAAGGGGACGCTCGGATAGATGTTCTGTTCGCGAATCGACATGTGACTCGGCGGCTTCGGATAGCTGTAGCCGGGCCGTTGTCGCACGTGAACGTCAAACTTCTCCGTCGGTCCAGGAATGTGCATTCGTGTGTGGTTGGTGATGGTGTGACGCTGGAAGCCAGCAGGGGCACCCAGAGGAATGTGGGGCGGTCCCGGCAGGCCAATCGGCGTTCCGGTGATCGGCATGCCGTACTGTGGCGCGGTGATGCCGGAAACGTAAGGTGGCATCAACGGTCCACCACCTGGTGGGAGCATGGCACCCAAGGGAGCAGCACCCATCTGGCCTGGCATCTGATTGTTGAAGGAAGCGGCCATCACCTGATCCGCCATGCCGGCACCCGGCATTTCGACATCCTTGTTACCGAGTCGAATGACCGACATGATCGAACCGCGTCGATCGGCTTCTACAATCGGATCGACCCCTGGATCGAGCCGCGTGCTCACCAAGGTCTCAACACCGGCCAGCGCCATCTCTTGGAACTCTGGATCGGGTAGATAGATCACCTTGGTGACAAAGTTGCCGCTCAAGACCTGATCGAAGTCTTCCTCAGTGAATTGAATCGGAATCGCGTTGTGGGCGAGGTAGGCCGCGGTACGCGGCGTTGTCGGCCCGACTTCCAACGTCGGATAGAGCTCGACCCCTTCACGCCCCGGGATACCCGTCAGCTTCAAGCGGAAAATACCGCCTTCGGGAAAATTTTTCCGCCCGGGCAGGATCATCGGTTCGGAGTCAAATTGACCGACCCCGGAAACATCCCAGCGCACTTGCATGGCTTCGGGCCGATGGAACAACATTTGGACCGTTGGTCCCGCCGGCGGGCCCGCTGCAATGGGCATCATCGGTGGTCCGCCAGGTCCCATCTGCATGCCGTGCATACCGTGCCTTCCGGGAAAACTGGCCGGAATGACACCGGGGCCAGGGCCGCCAACGCCAGGACCAGGTTCCATCAATTGTTGCGCGGGTGGCAGGTTGTGGCTTTGCTGTAACCCCGAGCAACCGGTTGCCGCAATGGCCACGCCCACGAACACAGTCCACAGCGTTCGTCGTACGTTCATGATTTTCCCCCCCTGGGTGTTCGCCAGCGAGCCATAACAAAGGGCTGACGCGAATTCGACTACATTTGGTTTGTTTACGGGCACGCGATTCTCTGCGATCAGTGCGACGCCTGCGTCTCGCTCGGTGAGATTGACGTAGGAGTCGCTTCCGGGAAGCGTTACACTTCCGCAACTTGGCGTGGTGAGCCTCACGTTGGCTCCACACCCATCGGCATTCCCAAGCACCACTGCCAAACGCGTTGGCATGGGACGAGGCACACCACCTGGGTATGTTCTCCACGGAGAGAAAACTCTCTGTGGGATATGTTCGGCCCGTTGGAACCTGAATCTTTGGAAAAACCCGCGCAACCGTGCAATGAAGTACAAAGTGCCTAAATGGCCGAGCGCGATTCAGCAGCGCACACCCCGTCAGCGGGACAGGCACCTTTTGCGCCGACACGCCGTTGCTCCGCAGTTAAATCGAATGGGCGGCGAAACCGGTCCCCGATTGTCGCCGAATTGCAATCGGTCATTTCGTTATCCTGCTGCGTTTTCCCTGATCCTGGTGTTGCTTGGCAGCCCCTGCACGCCCGCGCAGGACAACGCCGCTCCCAGCAGCAGCGCAGCATTACTGGCAACCTCTGCCGAGAATCTGGCCGGGCTCCCCGCAATCGAAGCCAAAATACGTCAACGGGTTAGTCTGTTCGGCCACGAGATGGTGGGTTCTGGAACGTATCAGCAGATGACGGCGGGGCGTCAGAGGATGTTGCGACTCGAACTTAAAATGGACGTCGCTGGCCGCGTCACCAGCTTTCAGCAGATCAGCGACGGAACCACGATGTGGATTCGACGCGACGGGCAGCATGAAAAGCGATTGGACTATATCAATCTGAGGCACATTCGTGAAACACTCGCCAAACGGGCCAATGCACCGCAGTTTTCGCCGACGAGTGGGTGGTTCGCGCTGGGCGGACTCGACCAATTGCTGCTGGAGCTCAACCGGAACTTTGCCTTTGAGGCACCGGTTCCCAGCCAGATCGGCACGATTCCCGTCTGGGAGCTGAAGGGGACGTGGAAGCCTGCAGCGCTGCCGCAGTTTGGCGT
>JAUIHJ010000585.1 GCA_030432015.1 bacterium | reverse complement strand
GTGAAACTCAAGCCCAGCTTGGTGTTCTTGCTTAGCTGGCCGGTCTCGTCGTACTCCTGCTTGGCCTCCGCCACGGAATGCCCCACTAACACGGCATCGACGGCGATGCCGGCCACCGGTGCCTCCTTCAAAAAGATGCTGGCGGACTCCAACTTCTTCGCGTCGGCGATGAAGTCGAAGGCGGTGGATCCGCTCTTGCTAAGGCTCACTCCGGCCAGCCCCGCATCCACCGCCGGGTCAAGCAGCTTTCCGTCAGGGTTGCTGGCCGACGATCGAACCACAGCGCCACGCTGCGTGAATCCCCAACCGGGAGCCTGGATCACTCCGCCGTCGGATTCGATCACCGCGCCGTCGTCGCTGACGGTACCCGTCCCCACCACTTTCCAACGGCCCGCGTCGTGGTCGAATGAATAGATCAAGCTCTTTTCACCGGGTGCCAATCCGTCCAGGTTGGGATACGTGATGGCGGCCGGAACGTCGAACGACGTGGCCCCGGGGGCCTGAATCGAAATCACCAGACTGGGGTCCACATTTGGGGGCAGGGGCGCCGGGATGCGATCGGGCGGAACCGGAATCACCAGGGCCTCGCCAACCGCCTGACCGGAATCGTCGATCGCCGAGTCGGGCGCGAACTCGACTTTCATTCGCTCGAACATCACGGGATCGACCCCGGGAAACATCTGCTGTAGCTGGTTCTTCCCCGCGTCGCCAAACCCGACCGCCGTGGCTTCGGTGCTCGACAAGGCCTGAATGTCGTCGACCGCCATCTCGGGCAGAAACACGTCAAACGGCTGTCCATTCATCTCTAACTGCACCGTCTGACCTGGCACACTATGGAATGGTTTGCCCACGTTGGGGTACGTCATGGCGGCATCGATTGGCTCGAGCGTGCCGTTCACGTTGCGATGCGTCGCCGTCGATCCGTCGACATGCACAAAGAACTCGGGCGCAGGCATGTCGACCAGTTCGAAGCGTCCCTCTGCATCGGTCACGGCATTGGCCTGGGGAAAGGCATCTACGCGAATCGTGGCCCCGACCAATGGAAAACCGCTGACCGAATCACGAACAAAGCCAAAGACGTTCGTGGCGGTGATTCGCGTCAACGGCAGCGTTCGAAATGTCGACGCCAGGACACCGCCGGGCGAATCATCGCCGTCCGCGTCCAGCGCGAGCCCGTCCGCGCCGATGATCTGATCTCCATCAATCACAACCCGGACCTGGGTGGCGGGCGGCAGGGGCGTGTTGTAGATCAGTGTGGCGAACTGGTTCGTACCGGAAACGCGCACACTGGACGGAAACCGCTGACCATTTGCCTCGACATAAAACGTGTCGCTGGTCACCGTGTCGGGATCGACAGCTTCGTCGAAGCGAATGACGGTCTCACGGGTAATGCTGACCATCGGCTCGCCGTCGGCAGGCGAAAGCGACTGGATGCCGGTTGGATCAACAACACGGAACGGGACAGCCGGCACGACGGTCTCGTTACCCGCAACATCACTCAGCGGTGTCGGAGTTTCGAAACGATATTCCTGGTCCGCCAGCGGCGCCGCAAACGTCACACGGGCCAGCGAATCGCCGACCGGTTCGACCGAAGCAATGGCCACGGCCTGTCCTGCCTGGGGACCGCTGGCGACGACAACGCGAAAACTTTCCGGATCAAAGACGTTGCTTGAAACGGGTTCGTCAAAATCAACATCGACCACCTGCGTCGTCGACCGCAGCAACGGGTCAAGCAACACGGTCGCATTCGGCGCCGCTCGATCCAACGTGAAATCGAGAAACAAAAGGTCGGTGCGAGCTCCACCATTCTCGGCAAGTAACTTGAGTGTATGGCGGCCATCGGCGAGCGGCGCTGCGTTGATCTGTGTCAACGTCGCCTCGTCGAGCTCGAAGCGACCGTTGACGAGGGTCGCCGAAACGTCCGTAAAGTCGGCCACTGCGGTTTTCGCGAAGCCGGCCTTGAGGACGGAGACGCCGGGCGCCGAGACTGCGGCGGTGATGGACGGGTCGCTGGTCAGGCCGTCGCGGTTGGTCGTTCCGGCTGCCGCGGTGTCGTTGGAAAGCCGCGCCGCGAGGTAGGGCAGGCCGGCGTTCAATCCGTTTATGATCGCCAGGATGTCATTCGGCGTGTGCAGCCCGTCACCGTTGGCATCGTAAAACGGCGCCCCGGAAGCGGCGGCGCGGTCACCCAGTTCGGGTGGCTCGAAGCGGTTCAGGCGATTAATCCCTACCAGGGCGTCCGAGGGGGTGACGAACAGATCGTCGTTGACATCGAGCCGCTGCACGGCATTCTGCCAATCCGCGGCCAGCATCAGACGCGGCTCCAACGGCTCGACCCGATGCTGTCGGCCGCGGATCGCTTTCCGTCGCCGTTTTCTTCGTTGCCAAAGTTGCGTCTGTGTGGTGGGGCCGTTGGCAGGGTGCTTCATCATTAATCGTCCGCAAGTTGCGAGGTTCAAATGCTGTCTGGGATCTGAAACGGTCAGGGAAACGAAGTGGTCCAAGATGAACACCTGGCACGTTCGAATCAAGACCGCCTCGACAGCGTGCACCGGAGTGACGTGCGTCTGGAGGACAGGTTCAACACGATTCGTCGCATGCGTGCCATGTCACCGGTTGTGGCAGTTCGACGCGCGAGTCATTACGGGCTGCGGCGGGATGGCCTCAAGATTTTGCTCGCCATGGTCGATGAAAGCCACGATGAGCGGGGGGGCCGCCCACACCATTGTTGTTGTTACGCATGCTTCTCCGCTCTCGGCCACTGCTTGCATTGCTGCTATTCTTCGCCGGTGGTTGCGCCGGGCCGCAGGCCCTGCGCCATAGTCGCGCCAAGTATGCGTCGGCTGTCCATGTGACACGCAACGAGCAGCTACTCCTTAATCTCGTGCGTCTTCGCTATCGTGATACGCCATCGTTTCTCGAGTTGACCAATCTGGCAACGCAGTTCAACTTCGATGAGTCCGCTAGCGTGGCTGGCACCGTTAAGGAGAGTTCGAAAGAGTTCAACGTTCTCGGCCTCAATGCCGGAGTGGACTTCTCCGAACGCCCCACCGCCTCCTACACGCCTTTACAAGGCGCAGAGTTCGTCACGCGACTCATCTCGCCAATCGAAGAAGAGACCATTGTCTTGTTGACACGTTCCGGCTGGAAGGGCGAACGAGTTTTTCGTATCGCGGTCCAATCGATGAACGGTTTGTCGAACATGCGTGGCGCTTCCGGACCGACCCCCTTCAATGTGAGGCAAACGGAGATTGACGAGGCGATTCGTTTTACCAGGCTCGTACGCCTCCTCGAGGACTACTCCGAACAACGGATTCTGCGTTTCAACTACGAGGAAGTCGAGATCCCCAAATCCGCGGCGATTCCAAGTTCGACCGTCAACCCGCAGCACGCCGTCGAGGCGGCCCAAAATGGATTCCAAATCATCCATCCGCACCGTCGAATTTCCATCGACATCAACAAGATCAAGTCCGAATCGCCCATGGTCAAGGCGTCCATGAACCAGGAACTCCTGCAAAGCATTGTGGCGCAAATCAAGGACGAGGGTTTGCCTCGCCCAATTCGAGTCAAATACGACGGGGGCTCCCAGGACGTCCAGCCTCCGCCGGAGGAACTTCGGCTCCTACCTGCAAACGCTGAGTCACAACTGGTGTTACCCGCCCCAAAACAGGAGTCACCCTGCTTTACCGTCGTCGATGATGAATTCCTGTTCCAAGCCGTCAAGCAAATTTATCAGGATTCGAACGGGGACGAGTTCAAGCTTGTTTCCTGCGACGTCATCGAACCTGAAAAAGTCATCGTCGCTGGATCGGGGCAAAAACTTGTGATGACGTGGGACTCGGAATCAAATGCACAAATGGCCGAACTCAAAGTTCCGCACCTCGCGGAGAATGCCGGTCGATACGTGCTCCGGATCGAGCCACGCTCCCTTCTTGGCGCGATGTACTACCTTTCGCATGCCATCCGAGTTCCGCTCGAACATGAAATGGCCGGGCTGGTGGTCGCTTCCGCAGACGAGTTCGGAACCCCCTTTGACTGGCTGCACCTCAGTGGAGATCTCTTGCACGTCGATTTCTCGGAGCACAAGCCCGAATGTGCCTCCGTGGCCGTGAAGTACCGCGGGTATTGGTTCTATATCGACGACCGGGATCATTCCTCGAAGGCAACCTTCGCGTTGTTGATGCAACTCTTTGAGTTGCGGGCAAGTGGTGGCGCCGGTCGCGGGCCGGTCCTGACGTTGCCAGTCGGGATCTGATGGTGTCTGCCGCGGTACGTGACGCATGCGAGGATGGCGATCAAAACAACTGCCAGGCCTTGGCATCGAGCTCGTGTTCTAACTCCGGATCCTTGGCCCGGGCGAGCAAGTCGTAGTAGGCGTACGGGTACTTGAAGACGTGCCCAATGCCGAGCGTCTTGTCACCCCGTTTCTGCCAGTATTCCGGGTCGCTGGGGCGGAGTTTGCTGGGTTGGTGATCTTTGATCTTTCGGTCGCCCCCCTGGGGTCCCATCCGCGTCACGGTTACGTACTTGCGAAAGGCGGTTCGGCAGCTTTCGGCCCACTCGACTTCCCCCATCGCGGCCAGTTCGACCAGCGACTGGCCGAACGTCAGCATGTGACCTGCGAACCCTTGGCCATATCCCACAAATCGGTCGATCGCGCCGCTGGCTTCCTGCAAGATGAACCGAGACGCGGCCTCCGCAGCGGCGAAAGGCGGTGGCTGGATCTCGTCATCCGGCCGGACATCACGCCATGGCTTGATGGCTCGCAGCAGCTGACACACGCCGTCAACCCGTTCCGGCGTCGCCGATGCGGGCAGCATGCGAAACGCCTTGATCGCGTGCATGGCGAAGATCGCGTCATGGCCAACTTCACGTAAGACCCCGCGTCCGTCGGCCAGCGCCTGGCCCACCCTCTCGGTCGCGTCGGTCACGGGATCGGCTTCCGGAAACGGCTTGCACAGCTTCGTGGGCGCCCAGTTTCGATCGAACAATTCGACAATTCGCCCCGCCGCAGTGTCATCGAATTCGTTGTCGACGCACATCAGGTGGGCTGAGATCAACGCCGCACCGCGATGCCCATCCGCGAAATAGTTCATCGCGGGCGCACGCGCCAGGGCATTGATTCCCAGCAAGACCAGCCGCTTTTCCGTCAGGCTGCGTTCCTCCGCCTGGACCTGCGACTTTGCCGTACCCTGAAGCAACAGGCCAGCGACCAGCGAGGCTCCACCAAGGGAAAATCTTCTTCGGTCGATTGTCGTGTTCATCGGGCGACTCCACTGGGCTAGCACACGTCACGTTGGCGTAAATCTGTCGACGTTGAACCGACGACGTGAGTTCCGCCGGCATTGTACCGCGCTGGCCGATCACCTTCACCGTTTTCGCGCTGGCGGACAACCTGTTGATGGGTGTCCCTGTTTCCGAACGTCAGGCGCGTGACGCGGCGGCTGGCATTCACGCTGGCTCGTCGGTGTTAGAATAGGCATGCATGAC